>CAYZGY010000750.1:0-4334 GCA_964478085.1 uncultured Planctomycetia bacterium | reverse complement strand
GCGAACACGACGACCGGCTGGCCGACCTGCACGAGATCGAACGGACGCGTATGAACCAGTGGAACTCGCGTCTGGCTCTGCATGCGCAACGGCTTCGCATTCTGCATCGGTGGCAAACCCACCTCGCCACCTTCGACGGTGATGTCGAAGAAGACGTCGAAGAAAACGTCGCCCGTACACTCAGGGCCGTTCGGAGCGTCGACGTCGGTCCGAACGTTGAGCGCCCGGCCCCGAATCGGTCGCCGCGGATTGTTCGTGAGCTGAACGGTTCCGAGCGTCGGGTGTGTGCCCGTGAGGCTCATCGCGACGATCTCCGTGTCCCACCCGCCACGCGCGTTCCGCGTGATGCGCGTGGCCACAGGCCCCTTGAGCTGGAAGTCGGGCTCGACGCCCAAACCACCGAAGAAGTCGACCGTGAAGAATGCAGTCGACCCGTTCTGCTGGTCGACGGGCCTGTCGACCGGGAAAACTTCCTCGCAGGCGCCGGCGCCCACGATCTGGCCGTTCGCTCGGTTTCCCAGGAATGCCGAGCTCGTGACGGACAGTAAACACAGCCACGCCGCGACGAATCGCGACACAGCGCTTCTATTGGGATGCATGCTGTAACCTCTCATAGCGCCCCTCTCCATTTGAGAAGATCGCGTGACTGCGGCTCCTTGAACGTCAAGAAGCTCGAAGTCGTGCCTCGAATTCTCGTGGAAAGCTTGTCGCTCAGAACGGCCGAGGGAAGACGACCGTGTTGATTCTCGCCGAGTACGATAGCCTCGACGACCCCTTCGAACCGGGCAGCACCTCGGCAACGTCGTGCAGCGGTTCCGGTCCCCAGACAAGACCTGTTGTATCCGCTATCAGAAGCCCAAAAACCCCGTCAGGGTTTCTCGTGATTTCTAAGCCGTCGGAAAGCGTAGTCCAGCGTCTCGTTCAAGCGCTCTTCAAACCCCTTCTTGTCGCGCGGATGGGAAACCCGATCAGCTGACGTTTCCGCCTCGAGCGCACACCGCTCGCACAGCTGTACCTCGACCGTCGGATGTGCCGGTCCATCCCTACGGAAGCACTACCCTTCAGAACGTGACAAAAAAGGTGCGCGTAACAAGAATTCCCCGCGCCCCGAACAGAAGAGTCGGAGAAATCGATCAGTCGCCGCGTGGCATGTGGCTGCGGGATTTGGCGCGTTTGGGAGATTTCTGGGCGCGCTGCGGGGAGTTGTCAGGGTCGCCGCCATTCTTCGACGACTCGGCCTCCGATCTCCCTTCGAGCGCTTCGATCTCGTCGCGCAGCTCGGCGGCGCGCTCGAACTCGAGAGCTTCCGCCGCTTCGTGCATGCGCTTCTCGAGCTCGGAGATGCGCTCGCGCACGTCGAAGCGATCGTGGTCTTCCCCGACGACCTTTCGGGCGATCTTCTGGCCGCGAATCTCCGTCTCGATGCCCGGGAGGATCTCCTTGCAGATGCTCTTCGGCACGATTCCGTGCTCCGCGTTGAACTCCTCCTGGAGCTTGCGACGGCGCGAAGTCTCGTCCATCGCTCGCTGCATCGACTGCGTGATCGAGTCGGCGTAGAGGATGACGCGAGCCCGCTCGTTTCGCGCCGCACGGCCGATGGTTTGAACGAGCGAAGTCTCCGAACGCAGGAACCCCTCCTTGTCGGCGTCGAGAATCCCGACGAGCGAGACCTCGGGAAGATCGAGACCTTCGCGCAAGAGGTTGACGCCGACGACGACGTCGTACTTGCCCCGCCGCAGATCCTGAAGAATCTCGACGCGATCGATCGTCTGCACCTCGGAGTGGATGTACTGCGTCTTGATGCCGTTGTCCTGCAAGTGCTCGTGGAGGTCCTCGGCCATGCGCTTCGTCAGCGTCGTCACGAGGATGCGATCTCCCCGGCTGCTCACCTGGCGGATCTCCTCGAGGAGGTCGGGCACCTGCCCCGTCGCGGGACGCACCTCGACCTCGGGATCGAGCAGCCCCGTCGGACGATTGATGAGCTCGATGACCTCGCCGCGGACCTTCTCGAGCTCGTAGGGTCCCGGCGTCGCCGAGACGAAGACCGTCTGGCCGATCTTCTCCTCCCACTCGTCGAAACGCATCGGTCGGTTGTCGAGCGCTGACGGCAGCCGAAATCCGTGCTCCACGAGGTTCGTCTTGCGTGCCCGGTCGCCGTTGTACATCGCGCCGACCTGCGGCAGCGTCACGTGCGACTCGTCGATCACCGTGATGAAGTCGTCGGGGAAGTAGTCGAGCAAATTGTGCGGTCGCTGCCCGGCCGGAAGCCCCGAGAAGTGGCGCGAGTAGTTCTCGATGCCCGGACAGTAGCCGATCTCCATCAAGAGCTCGCAGTCGTAGCGCGTGCGGGAGTTGAGCCGCTGTGCCTCGAGCGGCTTGCCGACCTTGTCGAGCTGGTCGAGGCGCTCGCGCAGCTCCGCGCGGATCAGTCGCCCCGCGGTGTCGATCTTCTCGCGGCCGCTGACGCAGTGCTTGGCCGGGTAGATCGTGATCTTCTCGTACTCCGCCCTGATCTCGCCCGTGAGCGGATCGATCTCGACGATGGTCTCGATCTCGTCGCCGAAGAGCTCGACGCGGAAGGCCGTCTCCTCGTACGCCGGGAAGATCTCGACGACGTCGCCGCGCACGCGAAACGTTCCTCGGATGAGCTCGAGGTCGTTGCGGTCGTACTGGATCTCGATGAGCGCCCGTAGGAGATCGTCTCGGTCGATGAACGCCTCGCGCTCGAGTGAGACGAGCATCTCCTTGTAGTCCTTCGGGTCGCCGAGACCATAGATGCATGAGACGCTCGCGACGATGATCACGTCGCGACGACTCTGGAGCGCGCTCGTCGCCGCCAGGCGCAGCCGGTCGATGTCGTTGTTGATCGACGCGTCCTTCTCGATGTAGAGGTCGCGCTGCGGGATGTACGCCTCGGGCTGGTAGTAGTCGTAGTAGCTGACGAAGTACTCGACGGCGTTCGTCGGAAAGAACTCGCGAAGCTCGGAGAAGAGCTGCGCCGCGAGCGTCTTGTTGTGAGAGATCAGGAGCGTCGGCCGACCGAGCTGCGCGATCATGTTCGCGACGGTGAAGGTCTTTCCGGATCCCGTGACTCCGAGTAGCGCTTGGTGGTCACGAGCCGCGCGGATCCCTTTCACCAGCGCCTCGATCGCTTGCGGCTGATCGCCACGGGGCTCGTAATGTCCGGCGAGCTCGAACGCCCGTCCCTCATCCTGACTCAGTCGCACGCCGATTCCTCTTCCGTCACTCGTGTCGGCTGAACGGGCTCACCGCGGAAATAGAGAAAGCGGCCCGCCGCGTCGAGCCAACCCGATGGAAGGCCCGGGACCTTCTTCAGCTGCTCGACACTCTCGAGAGGACGATTCTCGGCGACAAACTCGGCGAGGCGCCGTCCGCGCGACTCTCCGATCCCCTCGAGGAGGCACCATTCGTACCACGGCGCCGACTCGACGTCGATGACGAGCGGCTCGAACGAATGCTGCTCGATCGTCGGAGCAGCCTCGTCCGCTCTCGACCACACGTCGTTCCAAAGACCAGGAACGACGAGCGTCGCCACCGCGAGGGTCAGAAGCGCGAGCTCCTCACCTGGAATTCGACGCCGTTTGGTCGATTTCGAGCCCGTCGATTTCGAGCCCGTCGATTTCGAGCCCGTCGACGGCAGGCCGGGGAGGGGGTTTGACGATGTCGAGGCGGAGCTGGCGTCCCTTGTCGTCATACTCGGCATCCAGACAAACGTGCTCCCCCGCAGCCAAGACGCGAAGACGAAGCCTCCCCTTGCGAGGGATGCCGAAATTCCGCTTCGCGGCGCCCTGGACGAGGCCGGCGATCGATCCGAGCGCCTCGGCGCTGCGGTGCTTCTCGTCGTCCGGAACCTCGAAGTCGAGCTCGATGGTGCTCTTCACTCGGACGAGCGATTTCAATCTCGCCGCGGGAAAGCTGCCCTGCACCGCGTCGAGCACCTTGCGCTCGCAATCGCGCGCCGCCCGCGCCGACTTGAGCTTCGAGACGACGAACTGCTTCTCGAGGAACGGCTCGACCTCCTGACAGCCGCCCGATTTCTGAGCGAGAAGCTCGAGATCGAGCGTACCGCGATGGCGTGGAAAGCTCTCGACGACGAAGTCCGCGAGCTCGTAGATCGTCGGCGAAGCTTCGTCGATGCGCGCCGGATCCGCGACGATCCGCAAGAGTGCCGCGCCACGACGCCCTGGCGGTCGGTAGACCACCTCCTCGATACCTCGAGGGCCGAAGACCTCGACGACGCTGCGCTTGAACTTGACGACGTCGCGCAAGCCCTCGTCGTTGTCGAAGGCGAGCTTCGTCACGGCAGCCATCGC
>CAYZGY010000749.1:0-4335 GCA_964478085.1 uncultured Planctomycetia bacterium | reverse complement strand
AGTCTTCGGCGCGCGGCAGGGAGTCGAAGGTGAAGTGTCCTCGCACGTCCGTCCATGCGACGCGCGCACGCGTGCTACTCGAGGTGAGTACGACGGGTTTACCGACGGCTGGTTCGCCACCGACACCGACGAGCTCTCCGACGATCGAGCCGCCCTTCTCGAGCGTGATCGGCACGTCGGCTTCAGGATCGCTCAGGGGAAGCGCTATCGGAGCGCTGACGTAGTCGGCGTAGCCGTCGTGCCGCACGGCGATGCGGCAGAGCTCTGACGGAGCTCCGGCAAACGTGAAGCGGCCGTCGACGGCGGTGCGTGCGGTCAAGGTCGCTCGGGGGAGATCCTCGACGGCGACGCCGTAGAGTCGCTTGCGTCGATCGTGTCGAGGGCCGAGAGACACGCCCGGCGCGAGGAAGCTCGAGTCGTCATCGAGAAGCGCGCCGCCACCGTTCGAAACCTCGTCCGCGTCGGCGAGCAGCTCGACGTCGGCGCCGGCGACGGGCTTCCCGTCCGCGAGAATGATCCCCGAGATGCCGGGGCGGTACTCGAGCCGGACGACGAAGGGCTCCGGCGCTTTCGCGCCGTCGAATCGGATCGAAGGCGAGATGCCGAAGCGGCCTCCTTCGGCGCGGACGACGAGTCGATACTCTCCCGGTTGCGGAGGAAGTCCGGCTCGGATGCGTCCGTTGGGGAGAGAGCCGTAGAGGAGGCCGCGATGGGGGACGGTACGGTACGCGCCTGAGCTGAGGCGCTCGAGAGTGACATCGTGCGGCGCGACGGGGAGGCCGGTCGTGGCGTCGACGGCTTGTGCCGCGAGCGCGGGCGAGGTCGTCAATGTCAGCTGGACGCGTTCGCGCAGTCCGTCGCGCCCGCGTAGAGGTGCGCGATCGACCTCCGCGCGCGTCTCGCGATATCCGGCGAGACGTACGATGACCGTCGCGTGCATCGACGGAGGGCGATGGCAGCTGAACTCACCCAGGTCATCCGTGCGCCCGAGGTAGTGACGCGTCCGCGTCTTCGCCGGCGTCTTGATGTCGACCCAGACGTCCGCGTCGGCGAGGGGGCGCTTTCGGTCATCGACCGCGTGAATCAGGATCGGCTGACCGCTCTCGAGCCGCACTTCGCAAGATTCGTCACTTTTGGACGTCGTGAGGAGGAGCGTGCGTTCGTGCGGTCGAAAATCTGCGTGCGAGATTCGCACGATGACGGCGCCAGGACGTAGGAGCGGACCCTCCCAAGAGCCATCGTCGAGCGTCGTGACGTCGACGAGTGGTCCGCCGCGAACTGGACGAAGCGTCACGCGAGCTCCGCTGACCGGGCGTCCCGACTTCGAGCGAACGGCCCCGACGATCCGGGCACCCGGGACGAGGACGATCGTGTGCTCCCCGGCATCTCCGCTCGCATCCTCGGCGGGCGGAAGCTCGTCGGCACGGAACGGGAAGAACCCGTCCTGCGCGATGGTGATCTCACCGGCGCTCGACGCGACGACGCAGCGACCGTCGTGATCCGAGCACACCTCGTTTTCGTCCGCGCGCACGATCGCTCCGACGACGGGACGTCCGGCCGTGTCGACGACGCGAACCTTGCGCAGCTCGACGCGTCGTACGCCGTTCGATGGCGGCGGCGGTACGGGATACCGATTCTTGTGCCACGTGTCCTCACGCGCGGGGAGGTTGGAGCTCGTCAGGCGATCGTCGCCCACGCGAGGACCGATCGGACCCTCTCCAAGCCGGGCGCTGAGCACCCAGATCGCGACTCCGATCGAGAGCAAAATCAGGATAGCCCCAAGGCGGGGGCGTTCGATCATGACTGTCCACTGGACAGTCCCAAGGACCGGCGGCGTTCCGGAACGTCAGAGATTGTAGGGGCTTAGGTCGGCAGGTTCAAGCCCTGGACACCCGAGCGGGGAGGGAGTTCCGGAATTCTTTGAAACCTGGGCGGGGTTCGCGGCATTCTGTCCGCAGAAGTGTGGAGATATCCGTGATGGCCGAAACCCGAACGAGCTCGACGTGCGTATCGACGTGCGCGGGAGCAGCTTCGATCGCGCGAGCCATGAACTCGTGAAACGCGGACTGTCAGCCTTTCACGAATCCCCGGAACTTCTTCCCCTCCCCGTACAGCTCGTCGAACCGTTCGTCGGTATCCTCGGTGAGCCTTCGCATCTCCGCCTCGACCTCGAGCCTCCACTTTTCGATTCCTTCCCGATCGAGGTCGGGGGGGATCTGAAAAGTCTCGCCGGTTCGGAGCAGCGCGCGCGTGAACGGCTTCGGGATCATGAACTGGTCCCAGGTGCGAAGCTGCCATTTACCGTGAAGGCCGATCGCGACGGTGTAGATCGGCAAGCCGGTCTTATAATATAAATAGATCGCGCCTTGTTGGAGCTCCCGGGCCGGGCCGCGAGGACCGTCGGGCGTGATCGCGATGCGCACCGGGCCTTCACCCGTGTTGAGAAGCTCGCGGATCGCTTGGACGCCGCCGCGGGTCGTCGAGCCGCGGATCGGGTTGAGGCCGATGCCTTGGAAGACGCGGGCGAGCATCTCGCCGTCCGCGTGTTGGCTGATGAGCGCGCTGAAGTTCGAGTTCGGGAAGCTCGAGGCGAGCGTGAAGAGCCTCTGGTGCCAGACGAGGGCGATGCCGTCCGGGATGCGGATCCGGCCGTTCTCGGTCTCGACGTCCGAAATCACCCGCAGCCGCAAGGTCCCGGCCCACATGCGGAGAATCGGCGGGAAGAAGAGCCCGAGGGCCCAGTTGCGGATCTTTCGGCGAGTCTTTCGGTTGAGCATCAGAGCGCGTCCTGAACGCGCGCCATGCTGCCCGGCGTCGCGTTTCTTGTCAACGTCAGGAGGGGTCTCTATAATTCGCGCGCCAACAAGCTGTTATTCTCCTTGCTCGGTTGCGGTTCGAAGAGCGGGATACGACTTTCGTCCCTCTCCGACCCTGGTTCGATCCCGAGCACGACGATGCAGAACGCAAACGCCGAGACCGTGAGCGTGACCGTGGATCCGTCGAGCGACGCAAGTTCCGAGAGCCTCGAGCGAGGTGTGCGAGCCCTTCGCGTCGGCGGCATCGATTACCTCAACTCGTTGCCGCTCCTCTGGAAGCTCGAAGAGTCGGACGGTATCGACCTCGCTTATCACGTGCCGAGTCGGCTCGCGACAATGCTGCACGCCGGCGAGCTCGACGTCGCGTTGATCCCGATCGCGGCGTACGCCGATCGTCCCGATCACGCGATCGTCCCAGGGCTCGGAATCTCGAGCTACGGTGGCGTGCGGAGCATCCGCCTCTATTTCCGTCGCCCCCTCGACGAGGTCGTCCGTGTCGGTCTCGACACTTGCTCTCGTACGTCCGCGCTCCTGACGCGTCTCCTCTTTCGTGAGCAGTGGGGTGGCGAGCCCGAGTTCGTGCGAGCGGCCCCCGACGAGCTTCACACCGTGCTCTCGGGCGATCGGGAGAGCGATCTCGACGCGGCGCTCCTCATCGGCGATGCGGCGCTCGAACGCGGCATCTACGCGGGTTGGGAAGACGTCGACCTCGGAACCGAGTGGACGCGTTGGACCGGCCTGCCGTTCGTCTACGCCTTCTGGGCCGTGCGTGACGAGGGGCTCGAGGACGATGAGCTCGACCGCCTCGTTCGCCAGCTTCACGAGGCACGCCGGGAAGGCACGAAGCACATCGACGAGATCGTGCGTCGGGCGCGCCTACCCGAGGAGTTCTCCGAGAGCGACGCGATTCACTATCTGAATCACGTCATTCGCTACGATCTCGGAGACGACGAGCTCCGCGCGATGCGACTCTTCCTGACGAAGGCGCGCGACGCTGGTCTGGTCGACTTCGACTGTGATCAGCTGCGATTTCTTACGCAGCCTTCGTGAGGGATCGGCGACAATCGGAGCATGACGAGTCTGCATTCCGTGCTCCGGGGTTTCCGAAACGACGAGAGTGAGCTCCGCTTCGACGTTTTACGCTGGGCGATCGTCGCTTGTCAGGCGGTGACACTCGTCTACACCCAGGCGCTTTGGCAGACACGCGACGAACCGCCTCTGCTGCCGGCTTCGTGGTATCCCTTCGGAGCCTTCGACGTCTTTTGGCCGCTCCTCGGTTCGCTGGTGCTCGCGCTCGCCGTTCCTCGTGCGGGCGTCGTCGCTCACGCCCTCTTGCTTCTCGTCGCGTTCGCGATGGATCAGACGCGAATGCAGCCACAGGTGATCTCGTGCGCGATTCTCTTGTGGGCGACGATCTCGGGGCCGAATCGCCTGGCCGTCGGCGTCGCGCACCTCTGCGCGCTTTGGTTCTTCGCCGGGCTGCACAAGCTTCTCAGTCCCTGGTACTACGAGCATGCGC
>CAYZGY010000748.1:3306-4338 GCA_964478085.1 uncultured Planctomycetia bacterium | reverse complement strand
ACGATCAACGGGCTCTTCTACGATCTGCGCACGTTCGCGGTTCTCGACTACGTCGACGGAGTCAGCGACCTGCAAGACGGCGTCGTCCGCATGATCTCGGAGCCGGATTTGAGCTTCCGCGAAGACCCCGTGCGCATGATCCGTGCGCTGCGCCACGCGGCGCGTACGGACTTCGAGATCGAGGAAGGCACGCTCGACGCGATCTACCGCAATCGACGAGACATCCTCAACGCCAACCCCTCTCGGCTGCTCGAGGAGATCCTCAAGGACCTTCGCAGCGGGGCGGCCGCCCCGTACTTCACGTCGCTCGTTCAGACACACGTGCTCGACAGCCTCGCCCCGAGTCTCGCGTGCCAGCTGCGCGCCGCAGGGCCCGACCACCCTTTCTGGCGACGGATCCGCAAGCTCGACGAGTGGATCGAGGACGGACGCATGCCGACGAATGCGGTTCTGCTGGCCGTCCTGCTCCACACGGTGCTTTTCGAGGACCCGGAACTCTGGGAAGGCGAAGGGCCGAACCCGCCCGACGTCTGGCGAAGACTCTCGGGCCGGTTCCGCGATGCGGGGATGGCGTTCCGGGTCTCGCGGCGCGACACCGAACGCATCCTTCAGATCGTCATCGCGATCCGAAAGCTCCAGAAGGAGCTCAAGCGGGAACGCATCAGCAAGGCCTTTCTCCACAAGGGGTACTTGCTCGAGGCGCTCGACTTCCTCGAGCTGGAGCTCGACTCGCTCGGCCACGACGTCGACCTCATCGCCGACTGGCGTAAGCGTGCCGAAAAGGTACGCGCGGAGTCACCCGAAATCTTCGAGGAGGCCGAAGAGGCTCGCGGCTCGCGGGGACGTCGCTCGGGTCGGCGCCGCGGCCGGCGCCGTGCCGAGGATCGATCCGAGCAGCGCGGCGGCGATCCGGAAGGCGGTTCGGACGGTGACCGACCGCGCAAGTCTTCGAGCAGCTCGCGTCGCCGACGACGGCGGCGAAGAAAGCCTCCAGAAGACTGAGATTCGCTGACTCGTAAGGAACGCCTCGCG
>CAYZGY010000748.1:0-3206 GCA_964478085.1 uncultured Planctomycetia bacterium | reverse complement strand
GTGACGCCTCGCGGTGACGCCTCGCGGTGACGCCTCGCGGTGACGCCTCGCGGTGACGCCTCGCGGTGCGATTCAGCGCGTCGGCTCAAGCTGTCGTCCGTAACGCCCCCCCGCTTTGCGTGCGATGAAGTCGCAGAGCTCCGCGACCTCGTCGCACCAGGCGTCCGCTTCCTCGAGATGCGCGCGCAGCGCGTCGGCGCCCCCGCCTGCTTTGCGACGGAAGATTTCGCGGTGGGCACGCTTGAGTCGTGCGATGACATCTTCACTGAAGCCCCCGCGCGAGAGCCCGACCGTGTTGATGCTGAGCGGTGCGCCGGCGCGGCGTTCCGACGAGCGGTCGTGGTAGAGAAACGGCTCGGCGTCGGTACGGATCAACGAACGACCCGAAACGAATGCGTTGCGCCCGACCGTGCAGAACTGGTGCAGCGCGACTCCGCCGCCGAAGTTGACGAAGGACTCGATCCGCGAGTGTCCGGCGACCATCACATCGTTGGCGAGCACGCAGGAGTCCTCGACGACGCAATCGTGGCCGATGTGCGTGTCGGCCATGAGAAAGTTCCCGTTGCCGATCCGCGTGAGCCCCCCGCCCTTGACCGAGCCACGGTGAATCGTCACGCCTTCGCGAAAGATGTTCCGATCGCCGACCTCGAGACGCGTCGGCTCGTCCTGGTAGCTCGTGTCCTGGGGAGCGTCGCCGAGAACGGCTCCCGCGTGCACACGGTTCTCGCGGCCGAGCACGGTCGGTCCGAGGATGACGGCGTGAGGTCCGACGCGACTGCCGGGACCGACCTCCACGTCCGCGCCGATCACCGCGCCGGGCGCGAGCTCGACGTCGTCCGCGACCTTCGCACGTTCGTGAACCCACGCGCCTCCGACGAATTCGTACGCTCCCGCGCAGACGGTTGTCCGCGCGCGCGCGACGGCCTTCTTTCGAGCTCGAGACGACTTCTTACGAGCCATCGTTCCTCCGGTGTTCGCCCGAACTTTGCTCGAGCGTCTGAGGTCAGGATTGCAGCACTCAGAAATGGCTATCGCAAGCGGGAAACCCTGGCAATCATCGAAGGAGTCGTTAAGTTGTCCCGTCAGTCCGAAAGTCCGCCCTGACGACGACGTAGATGCCTGCCACGCCCCCACCTACGAAGATCCATAACATCTCGGAGCCCTTCGAGCTCGAGCACGGCGGGTCGCTGCCCGGGCTGGAAATCGCGTACGAAACTTGGGGGAGGCCGCTCGATGATTGCCGGCGGCTCGTGGTCGTTCTGCACGCGCTCTCGGGTTCGAGCCACGCGTTCACCTCGAGCGAGAACCCCGAGCCGGGCTGGTGGGACGGGCTGATGAACGGGGGAACCAGTCCCGACGGCGGCCCGGCGTTCGACCCGGCCTTGGACGCGTTCCTTTGCGCCAATATCGTCGGCGGTTGTTACGGATCGACCGGCCCGAGCAGCATCGATCCACAGACGGGATCCCGCTTCGCGCTCGGCTTTCCGCAGATCACGCTGCGCGACATGATCGAGGCGCAGCGACTGCTTCTGCGGGACCTCGAGGTGACGACGCCGCTGACGCTCATCGGGGGCTCGATGGGAGGCATGCTCGTTCTCGACTGGGCCGCTCTCCATCCCGACGAAGTGCGAGAGGCGATCGCTCTCGCCGCGCCGGCACGCAGCGACGCCTTCGCGATCGCGCTGCGCTCCGTTCAGCGTGACGCGATCCAGAGCGACCCCGCGTGGAGCGACGGAAACTACACCGACGACGCCTTCCCCGAAGCCGGCCTCGCGCTCGCACGCAAGATCGGCATGATCACCTATCGTTCGCCGCCCGAGTTTCACACGCGCTTCGGCCGCGACGAACGCGATTCTCGGCCGCACTTTCGCGAAGGCCTCTACGAGGTGCAGTCGTATCTCAATTACCAGGGGAAGAAGTTCGTCGGTCGCTTCGATCCGAACACCTACCTCTACTTCTCGCGCGCGATGGACCTCTTCGACCTCGCCGACGGATTCGCCTCGCTCGACGAGAGCCTCGCGCGTATCCGAACGCGGACACTGCTGATCGCGATGAGCAGCGACCTTCTCGTCCCGCAGCATCAGATGGAAGAGATCCACGAGTCGATGCGGCGGGTCGGCGGACGAAGCACCCTCGGCATCGTCCAGACGACGCACGGTCACGACGCCTTTCTCATCGAGAAGGAGCAGATCCTCGGATACATCTCCGAGTTCTTCGCGTCGGCCGACTGACGGCGCGTTCACCCCCCCGTCTCGCTCAGCGCATCCCAACGCACGAATCCGACGCGCTTCATACTCAGCTTGTTGCCGTTCGCCGACTTCGTCACGAGCGTCAGCTCCTGTCCCAGGCTGCCGACGGGGATGACCATCCGCCCACCCGGCGCGAGCTGCTCGGCGAGCTCTCGGGGGACGTCCTTCGACGCAGCCGCGACGAGGATCACGTCGTACGGCGCGGATTCGGGCCAGCCCTTCGCTCCGTCACCGACGACGAAGCGCACCTTCGCGTCCGTACGAACTCGTCCGGACTCTTGGATCGCTTGGTACGTCGCCTCGGCGCGCTCTTGAAGCGCGGGGACGATCTCGATCGTGACGACCTCTTTCGCGAGCTCGCCGAAGATCGCCGCTTGGTAGCCCGATCCCGTTCCGACCTCGAGAACACGGTCGCCCGCTTTCGGCCGCAGGTGCATCGTCAGCTGCGCGACCTGCGAAGGACCGAACATCGTCTGCCCCTCTCCGATGGGGAGAGAGACGTCCTCGTAGCTGCGATCGCGTGACGCTTTCGGGACGAATTCGTGCCGAGGAACACGCTCGAGCGCGGCGAGCAGGCGCTCGTCCTCGACATGCTCCCGCAGTCGCTCGACCATCTTCGCGCGCGCGGCGTCGAGCTGCTTGACCGTGAGCGCCTCGCCGCCCCCCTGACCTGAAGTCTCCTCGTCGGAACCGCATCCGCTCAGCGACACGCCGAGGAAGAACCCGACGCAAAGAACGAGGAATCGAGAGCTGGGCGAGTACGAGAACAACGCGTCACACTTTCTCGAGCGCGGTCACGAAAGAGACGTCATCTTCGACACGCCTCGGCCCGTCTTCAACTGGAAACTCCCCCCCTCTACTCCCCGATGATCTTGACGAGCACGCGCTTGCGCCGCCCGCCGTCGAACGCGGAGTAAAAGATGTGCTCCCCGGGTCCGAGGTGCAGTTCGCCAGCGG
>CAYZGY010000747.1:0-4339 GCA_964478085.1 uncultured Planctomycetia bacterium | reverse complement strand
CTCCGGCGCATTCAGCGCGCGAGCTTCGAGTCGTTCGCGGGCGAAGAACTGCCGCGAAGGGCTCGGCTCGCGCGGACGCCGGCGCTCCAGAGGGAGCGACCCGAGGCCAGAAAGCCCATCTGGAACGCGGTCGAGCGGCTGGGGGGCCTCGGGTCCGCGTGTCCAGATGGTCTGAAGACGAGAACTGATCTACAGGAGAGATCGAGCGGGGTGAGGTCCAAGAGACATCACCCCGACTCTGTCAGTCCAAGGTTAACCTTTGCCAGCGTCCCACGCCGATCGTGCCGTCAGCGTTCTCGACCTCGACGAAGTGCCAGTTCCAGTTCATTGGATCGAAGAGGCCGGGCGGAGGCGGGTCCGCGATCACCAAATCGAAGTCCGTAAAGGTCGACAGCACTCCCGGCGCTCCCGAGCCACCGAGCATGAGGCCGTAGTAGACGATGGGCTCCAACTCCACCGCTGTCTCCCAGACGGGGCGTCCGTCCGCGAGGCGTTGGTCGGTCGGGTAAATCGGCAGGCTCATCTTGGTCGTCCTGACCTGGCCCTCCGCATTGGGCGGCAGCGTCGTATCAGGTGGAGACCCGGTTCCCACGGGAACGTGGAGCACAAGCCGGGCACCGTGTCGAATCTGCCTTCCCGCGATTGCCAAGCGCCGTGGAGCGTCGTGGCGTACGACGTCAAGCCCGAAGCCGTTCGCCTCGGAGCCGTCCTCGATGAGCCCGCCCTGAAACACGCGAACCGTGTGAAGGAACAAGCTGCTGAGGAATCCGGGGCCCGGCCCGAGGATCAAGGAGTCGTGGTCCCAGAGCTGGGTCATGAGGGGGACGTCACGGTAAGCGGTATTCGGCCGCATTCCTTGCAGGGTGAGGCTTGTGGGGCTCGCGCCTGTGATCGGGTTGGCGTTGCCGGAGGGCGAGGCGACGCGACGCTCGCTTCCCAGGGGCGTTCCGATGAGCACCAGTCGATCTTCGACGTCTTGGAGAAGGCCGAACAGATCGTGTCTGGTGAGTGAAGGGCCCTGCGGCTCTTGCCTGTAGACCGGAGGCTCCGCGCTGACGTCGTACCAGAAGCCCCGCAACTCGCCGTCGATCCACGCGTGGACGGCGATACCGACATTCGCGAGAGCGCTCTCGGTTTGCCCGAAGCTCGTCGCGAACTTGAACCACTCGGACGAGCTTCCTCGATCGAAGGTGACGGTCGTGCCGACAAGCGGCCCCACGCCCCAATCCATCTCGTGGCAAAACTGGTTGACGTTCGCCAGGTTCTCACAGATCTCGCCGAAGGTGCCGCAGATGCGCTGGGAGAAGAAGACTCGATTGAAGCCGTTGATCGATGCCGAGGCGTTGATATCGAGCTCGTTGAAGGGCTCCGCGTTGAAGGGTGACGGGAACACCAGGCCGGTATGCAAGAGCCCCTCGAGCCCTGTCAGGGGAGAGTCGCTGGGCTTGTCGGCCCCGGTCTTGTCGAGACGCGCCTCTTTCTGAAAGAGGCCGCGCATCGCTGCGGTCTCGATGGGCTGCCCCAAGAGGATCTCGGTGATCCGGTTATTGCTCCCCTCGGGAAGGCTATGGCAGTGAACGCAACCCCTCGGACCGTCGGTGTTCGAGATGTGGAAGAGCTTGAGACCGAGCTGGGCGCCGGACCCGACCGCCGGGTCGTTGGCCGAAGCCGGGTCTCCGAACTCGCCGCTGAACCTTCGATCGAGGGGCTGCTTCGGGTTCGGCGGGTAGTGGATGGAGTTGATGAACTCCTCGAAATCCTTCATGGCCTCCGCGGGGATCTCGTTGGATCGGCCGAGGAGTGAAACGAAGGCCCCGTTGAATTGAGTGAAATCCGCCCGGTCGCCACGCCAGTGGTACGGCGCGTTGGTGACGAAGCCCTGACTCTCCGGATCGACCTCGAAGTTGAGCAGCCCCTGAAGAGACTGAGTGACCATCTCTTCCTTGGCGGCCGGGAAATTATTGACGACGACGGCGTCCTTGAGGATTTCGGGAATGGGTTCGTTCTCCAGGTCGGGGTCGCCCAGATCCCACGCGAGCCCATCCGTCCTGGCGTCGGTGTGGCAGCTGGCGCAGGAGTCGAAGCCGTCATGCCCGAGTCTGGCATCGTATAGAAAGAGTCGCCCTTTTCGAATCTACTCGGGGGTCGGGTCGCGCTGCAGCGCGAACTCCCCGGTTCTTGTCTCGCTGATCGGGTCGATGATCGTGACGGAGTTGTCGAGCCGGTTCATGACGTAAAGACGAGCTCCCGGATCGCCGGGAGAGCCCGATGCGTGCTTCAGCGCGAGCGCTCGTGGCCCCGCCGTGCGGTTACCGCTTCCCGCCACCGGTCGGATGTTCATCCGGCCGATCTCCCAGCTCGCCGCAGGCAAGTTGGGGTTGACGACGAGCCAGCCGATCCTGTCGCTACCGAATGCGGTGAAGAAGACCTTCGTCAACTCGCCTTCTTCTTCGAAGGGGATCACATCGGTGGGCTGAGACAGAGCGTCTCTCTTGGCGACCGGAATCACCCCCGTACTGGAGCCGGTGGTGTTCGGTTGTACGGGGATAGCACCCCCACCGCCGGGAGACAGGGACTCCTTCGGGGTCGGAGTCATGGGGGGCTGAGCGTTGAGGTCGCGCGACTGGACAGTAGCCGAGTCGCTCCCGGCTCCTTGCACGTAGTAGAACATGCTCTTGACGAATCCCGTGGGCGCGGCCGCCACGTTGGGCTCGGTCTTCAGCGTGTTGTTGAGCGCGAAGCCGCCGACGGCGAAGAGATCGCCATTGGATGCGAAGGACATGTTGAAGTTCGTTGAGCCGAGGCCTCCGAGGCCTCGCGATTCTCCCGTCTTGAGGTCGAGGCAGTAGAGATCGAGGTCGTAGATGATCGTGTTTCCGCCCTTTGTCCCCAGGATAAACAGCTTATCGTCGTTTACGGCCACGGTTCGCGGCTCTTTGATGGCGCGCGTCACCGTGACGCCGGAGACCTCCTCCTCGACAGTCGCGTCGAGCCGTCGCAGATTGGGGGCGAATGGATCCAGAGTCTTGGCATCGAGAATGCTGAAGGCATCGAGAGCCATGTGGGTCGCGAAGACGAGCTGCACGGGCATGACCTGCCCGTTCGGATCGACAGTCTCTGTCGAGTAGAAGTCCAGATCCATGGGCTCATCGAGGACAAAGACCGTGCGCTCGAACTGGAAGTCGAACGAGGCCGGACCGTCGGGAGCCTTGATCAGAACCATGGAGACCGAGTCGCCGAGAAAATTGGCGGTGTAGAAACAAGAGTTCTCCGCGTTGTACTTGACCGACACGGGCTCCAGGCCGACCGGTACGCGCGCGAGGAATCGTTCGTCGAGCGGGAGAGACTCGTCGGTGTTCCAGATTTCCACCGAGTTGTCGGGTGTGTTACAGACCAGGATATAGTCGTGACCGCTCAACCGAGCAATGGTGATCGGCTTGCACTGGGGCGACTCGACATTCATGTAGTCGGTGCGCCCCTGCGAATACACGGGAGCTTGGACGAGATTCGATAGGCAGGCCAGAACGACCAGAACGGTTAGCTGACGCATCGGTGCTACTCCTTTGAGATTTGCAGACTCCTCGATGGATGTCAGGGACGTCTGCGGCACGAGCGCGTACCGCGGGCCGGTCGAGCATTCCGTCCCGTCTGCTCGGCGACCAGCCGAGCGAGAACGAAGAACATCAGTTCTGACGGAGAGAATCCCTACCGAGACATCCGAGACGTCGGAGCCTCGCGACCATGGACTTCGAGAGCAAATGCATGGCCAAGCCCCAGGGGCGTGGGGCCGTGAAAGCTGGCCGATGGCGCCGATGTCGTGGCTCGAACATCTTCCGACGTGGCCTCTTCCGAGCCACCGGAATGGGGCCTAAGTCGTCTATGTATCGATCTTTGTGGGCGGTGATTCACGGCTCGGCGGCAGCGGCTCAGCCCGGGCGGAGTTGGGCCCTTGCTCGGTGTCTCGGTGTGCGGAGATTTCGCCTCTGCGTCAGGACCCGTGCGTCTGAAGAGAGGGCTCAGTCGTTTCGAGGCGCCCGTCTGATTTACATACTCCCGCAGGGGAGTGACGTGAGGTGTCAATTCTGACGGAAACTTCAGAGCGTGCTTTCTCCCGTGAGCCGTGGTGCCGATCACCTGCCCCCTCCAGCCGAGGTAAGCGTCCGACCTTCCGACGACGAAGAGCTTGACGCCGTTATTCGACAGGTGCCCTATCGGTCGACCACGGGGTCCGATACCGCCGGATATGATGGACCCAGGATTCCCGGCAGCGTTACCGAGCGCTTGTCGCTGTCGGCTTCTCGGCCCGCCGCCACCCCAACGGCGTCAGCTGATCGAGCCG
>CAYZGY010000746.1:0-4339 GCA_964478085.1 uncultured Planctomycetia bacterium | reverse complement strand
GTCGAAGGCGACGAAGCGAGATCGCCGCGAGCCGTCCTGAGTGATTCCGTGTAACTGCACCTCGATCGTCGCATTGGCTGAAGCGCCGAGCTGGATCGGGCTCGCCTCCGTGATGACGCTGTGAGCGCGGACGATCTCGCGATACGGCTCGAGCAGCTCTCGTTTCGCGCTCCGGAGCTCGCCGGACGATCGCGCGTCCCGCGTGTACAGCGCCAAGAGCTTGTCGAGATCGTTCTCGCGCAGCACTCGCGGGAGATCGTGGTGGAGGAGCTGGTTGACCTCGTCGACGTAGACGCGACGAGATTCATCCCAGCCGATTCCCCAAGAAGACGGACCGTTCGCACAACCGACGATGAAGAATATCGGCGCGCAAGAAAGCGCCAAGAGGAGCAGGGCTCCGAGCTCGAAGGATCGAGAGCTGGTTCTCATCACTCGTCAGGCCAAGAGGCGGGTCTCTTCGGGATTCCGCCGCATTTTAGAAGATCCGAGTTGCAAAGCAATCGATCCGGAAGCATTTTTGCCTCCGATACGTACGTGAGCGAGAGAAGAGCCTGCCTTGCGCGATCCGATCGTCATCACTGGACTCGGCCTGACGACCTGCCTCGGAGTCGGGGTCGACGAGAACTGGAGCGCGCTTCGCGATGCGCGTTCGGGCCTCGCGCCGGTGACGCGGTTCGACATCGGCGACTATCCCGTTCGAGAGGGTGGTGAGGCGCCCGACCTGTCGTCGACCGACGGGCGTAGCTTCGAGGAGGCTCACCTGCTCGCGGTCATCCAGGAGGCTTGTCGACACGCCGGGTTCGCCGACGGCAAGCCCCCGACGGACGAGCACAGCGCGCTTTCGATCGGCAGCTCGCTCGCAGGATCCTCGACCTCCGAACGATTCTTCGAGTCGTACCAGCAGCGAGGCGCGCAAGACGTCGACTACGGGCTCCTCGAAGGATACTACCTCGAAGATTATCTCGAGTCCCTGTCCGGTGAGCTCGGGGTGACCGGTCCTGCCGTTCTCGTCTCGAACGCGTGCGCGGCCGGTGGAAGCAGCGTCGCGCAGGCAGCGCGTTGGCTGCGCGCAGGCACGGCCGACTTCGTCGTTGCGGCGGGTTTCGATCCGCTGAGCGTCTTCACGTTTGCCGGCTTCGGCTCACTGATGGCTCTCTCGCGTTCGAAGGTTCGACCCTTCGACGAGAACCGAGAAGGCATGCAGCTCGGCGATGGTTTTGCGGCGTTGGCGATGGAGCGTCTTTTGTCCGCACGCGACGCGGGACGTCCGATCGTCGGCGTGCTCGCGGGGTACGGCGAGTCGACCGACGCGCATCACCTCACGCGACCACACCCCGAAGGCGCGGGCGCGGCGCTCGCGATGGAACGCGCGCTTCGCATGGCCGGGCTCGAGCCGAGCGAGATCGCGTACATCAATTGTCACGGCACGGCGACGAAGCCTAACGACTCGTCCGAGTCGAGCGCTATGCGTGCCGTCTTCGGCGAAGGCGTCCGCGAGATCCCGATCAGCTCATCGAAACCGTTCTTCGGTCACACGTTAGGCGGCGCGGGAACGGTCGAGGCCGTCGTCACTCTTCTCGCGATGAAGAACGGCGTCCTGCCCGCGAACTTGAATCTGGAGACCGTCGATCCTGCCGCTGAAGGGCTCGACGTCATCACCGAGACGCGCGAGAGCGCGGAGATCGTCGCCCACGCGATGTCGAACAGCTTCGGCTTCGGAGGTTGCAACACGAGCCTCGTCTTCTCGCATCCGTCGACTCTCGAGGAGGCGTGATGACAGATTCGAGAAGAGTCTTCGTGCGCGGAGTCGGAGCCGTCTCGCCGATCGGCGCGTCGGTCGAGGAAATCTGGGATCGACTCGTTCGCGGCGATTACCCAGAGCGCGTCGCGCCTGAGTCCGAGCGCGGAATTCCGACGCCGAAGAGCGCCGCGACCGTCGACGTGTTTCGCGAGGAGCTCGACGCCCTCGTCTCGTCACGATCGCTTCGCCGAGTCTCGCAGCTCTCTCGATACTGCGTCGCGGCTGCGGGGATGGCCAAGCCGAGCGAGGAACTCGTGAACACCGACGACACGGCCGTCGTCCTCGGCACGTGCTTCGGCTCGTCGCGATACCACTTCGACTACTACGAGAAGCTCTTCAGCGGAGGCATTCGCGACGCGAGTCCGCTGCTCTTCTCCGAGTGCGTCATGAACGCGGTTTCGGGTCACGTCTCGCTCCACTACGGATTGCGAGGTGCGAGCCTCGCGCTCGTCGGTGGCGAGGAGGTCGGGCTGACAGCGATCGTGGACGCGACAGAGCGAATCCGCAGCGGCGAGGCCGTCGCCGCGTTCGCGGGCGGGGCGGACGAGTACTGCGATTTTGTCCACGCGGCACTCGCTTCGCGTTCCTTCGTCGGTGACACGGGGCCGTGCGTCGGCGAGGGAGCGGCGATTCTCTACCTCGACGGGTCGAGCTCCGACGCCGCCCTCGCGGAAGTGGTCAGCGGCGCGATCGCGCGCGGTGGTCGTCGCGGAGCCGAGGCGGCCGTGCGGCAGGCAATTCGACGGGCGTTTCGGAGCGCCTCTATCGAGCCGAAGGACATCGAGCTCGTCGTGACGAATCTGCCGGGACAGGACACCGAGGACGGTCTCGATGGCGCGCAGCTCTTCGCGACGATCGCGGACGAGCTCGGGGAGCGCGACGGAAGCCTGCTCGTGACGAGCCCGAGTCCCGCGGTCGGAGACGGTTTCGCGTTCGTCTCGGGATTCCAGGCGTTTGTCGCTGCGATGTCTCTCGCGTCCGAGATGGTTCCCGGGATCGGTGAGCCGAGCTGTGAGGTGCCCGAGGGCTGGCTGGCCGATCGAGAAGCCCGGCCCTATCCCGCACGACACGCGCTCGTCGTTTCGCTGACGCGCCGCGGTACGGCCGTCGCACTTCTTCTTTCGCGTGCTCGGTGATCCATCGCGCCGAGAGCAGGAGGCGGCGTATCGCTCTTTCGACGGAAACCCGAGTGTCCGATGCTCCGTGGTGACTAGGCCCGGGTCGAGGAACGGCTACCGGGAACTCGACCCTACCAGCCCGCAAAAGCGAGCTCGAGCGTAGCGTCGATCCGGGTCCTCCGGGTCGATGCGGAGATCGATCCACGCGGCGCATCGCCGCGTCGTGACGTCACCTCGACATCCGCCGACCTTCGGCATCAGGATCGCCCTCAGCATCCAGTTCATGCCTGTCGTTGAGCGCGTCCAGCGCATGAAAACTCAATTGGCTCTGTCGCGAGTTCGGCGACGGGCGCTTCGTCGGTCGTCCTGTCTCGTGCCGTCGCCCGAGTTCTTTCCCGACGAGTACGACGGCTCGCAAGAGGCTGCGGAGCGGCTTTTCGATCGTGTTTGCGAGTTCATGGCGAGGAGAAGCCCGAAGGCTCCGCTACGTCGACGGGACTCACTGGGTGCGTCGTGCCCTCGAGTTTCTGCGCAAGACGGGCGACACGGAGTTTCTGCCCGCTCGGGTTCGAGCCGTTCGCGTGATCGTGACGCGTGCTGACAACGTCACAGTTGAGAGCAGGGGGGCGACCACTTGCGTTCGTTCAAGATCCGATGGCCTGCTGAGGTCTTGCTTTGAGTTCCGAGCGCTTCGGGCAAGAAGGGGCAAAGAAGTGCTACAGAGAGCTTTGAGGATTCCCACTTCGCCACTCAGGAAAAGTTGCAGCCTTGGCGGAGTAAGTGTTAATATACAATATCGTATTATATTTACTATTTGGCCTCGGGATGGCTAAGAACCCAGAGTCGACTTTTCCTGCTGATTCGATTCCGTCCCGAAACCCGTTCAAGCCTGGCGCTGGTCACCAGCCGCCATACCTGGCGGGCCGATCTGGCCAATCGAGGAATTCAAGAAGCTGCTCGACCAGGAGGAGATCCTCGAGGACTCCCGGGTCGCCACTTTCGAGGCGCGACGCGAGCGATCCGACCGCGCGGCAGGCTTCGCTGCGGACATCGGAGTCCGCGTCGTTCACCAACTGCTCGAGCTCGTCGAACAGCCAGTCGGCTTGGAGGAGACTGAGCAGCGATACGGCGTGTTCTCGCACTCTGGCCTCGGGGTCGTCGAGGCAATGGCGGATCGTGTCCACGGTTTGATCATCGCTCGGTACGCCACTCTCGAAGGAGCCGATCAGAACGAGCAGAATCTTGCGACGCGTTTCCGATGCGGCATCGGCGAGCTCGGACTGAAGCACGGGAGCGACCTCGTGCGGGTTGCGCCAGAGGATCGCCGCACCCGGTCTGGACTTGCGGATAGAGCCTTCTCTTGAGCTCGACACGCTCGAGTACCGCGGTCGCCGCGGGCGCACCGATCCGGAGAAGCGCC
>CAYZGY010000745.1:0-4348 GCA_964478085.1 uncultured Planctomycetia bacterium | reverse complement strand
ACTACAGCGTCACGAGCGGACGCGACGAGGGAGTTCCACAGCCGATCGTTCCGATGGCACCCGGCTCGCGTGGACCGTTGAGCGTCACCCCGGGCGAGCGAACCTCGTGCAAGCTCCCGATGACACTCTCCCCCGCCGGACGCCTGACCGGAACGGCCCGATTCGACGGCGACGCGTTCCTCGGCACGATCCGCATCCTCGCGGGATCTTCGCAGGCCGAGATCGCACGCGTAGCGACAGCCGCCGACGGCAGCTTCGGCGTCGAGCCTCTCCCGCCGGGCAACTACACGATCGTCGGAGTCGAGGAGCCCTGGCGCTACAAAACGCGCATCCGACCGCGCGAGACGACGACGGCCGACATCGACTACCGAACGCTCTCTTGGGACGTCGAGATCGTCTCGATGCTCACGGGGGATCGACTCGGCGTCCCGTGTCGCATCCGTATCTCGAAAGCGCGCTCGAAGCTCTTCTCGCGCGAGGTGATCGCGGAAAACGGCCACGCCGTCGTCGACAAGCTCTGGCCCGGTCAGTACCGCGTCACCTTCGAGGCAGACGAATTCGTCCGCGCCGAGAGGATAGTCGATCTCCAGGAAAACCTGCGCTACCGCGTCCGACTCGACCCGGGACGCAGCGTCTCGATTCGGCTCGTCGAAGAGTCGGGCGAAGTCTACCGAGGCCCCGTCGAGGTAACCGTCAAGCGAGGCGACCGCATCGTCCACCGCGGCTCGAAACACGTCGTCGAGACGCTCGACCTGCCACCGCTCCCAGCCGGCGCGTACGACGTCGCCGTGAAGCTCGGACCGGGCGGACCGGGCGGACCGAAGGTGCGCACGGCGAACTACTCGCTGAAGATCGGGCCGGCCGTCGGGAAATAGCCCCGCGGTCGGGAAGCAGGACGGAGTTCGTCTACTTCTTCGTCACATCACAAACGACGCGAAGCCCGTAGTTCGGCCGCCTGAGATCCGGAGCCGTCTCATAACGGCTCGCCGAGCGGCAACCCGCGCCGAAGTAGTACCAGCCGCCGCCGCGCGCGACGCGCTTCGTGCCCTTTTCGGGGCCCTTGGGATCGGCCTCGGGTGAGCTCTTGTAGTAGACGGGGCTGAACCAGTCGGCGCACCACTCGCGCACGTTGCCGTGCATGTCGTGGAGCCCCCACGGGTTGGCGCCGTAAGATCCGACCTTCGCCGTTCGCTTGAGGAAGGGGCCGGCGATCGTCTTCGGATCGACGCCCTTGATGACGTCCTCGCGCTTGAGGTACGGCGTGTTGCCGTCGAAGTTCGCGAGCTTCGAGTCGAGCTGCGGGCCGAAGTGGAACGGCGTGGTCGTCCCAGCGCGACACGCGAACTCCCACTCGGCCTCGGTCGGCAATCGGTAGACGCGACCGGCGGCCTTCTCCTCGGGGCGCTCCGAGAGCTTCATGCAAAACTCGACGGCCTCGGCCCACGTGACGCTGTCGACGGGGAAGCTCCTCGTGTCCATGTCCTTCACCTTGGCCGCCTTGGCACCCTTGGCGGAGAAGGCGCTCGGGTTCTTGCCGACGACCTTCTCGAACTGGGCCTGCGTGACCTCGTGGACACCGATGTGAAACGCCTTCGTGATCTTCACCTTGTGCTGGTGCTCGTGGGCCCAGCGGCCGAACTCGTTCTTCGAGCCCATGAGGAACTCGCCCGGTGCGATGGGGGCGAGCTGCATGCCGATCGAGTTGCTGACGACCTTCGGCGCTTCGGCCTTCTTTTCGTCCTTCTTTGGCGCCTCGGCGTTCTTTGGCGCTTCCGCCTTCTTTTCCTCTTTCTTGTCCTGGGCGATCGCGCCGACCGTAAACGTCGACAAGATCATCGGGAGAAACACGGCAAGGGTGAAGCTGTGAGTGCTCGCGATCGGTTTCATGGGCTTTAGCTGGGTCTTCTCGTTCGGTTTTCGTCAGAAGACCCATCATGCTACGGGGTGAATTCGGGAAATTCGAGCGCGTTTTGCACATGGGCTCGTCCTTCGTACAATGCCCGCATGAACCGAGTCTACTTCGACCACCACGCCACGACCCCCGTCGACCCCCGCGTCGTCGACGCGATGCTCCCGTACCTTCGGGAAGAGTTCGGAAACGCCTCGAGCAAGACCCACGCGTTCGGCTGGACGGCACAGGAAGCCGTCGAGACGGCGCGCAAACACGTCGCGAAGATGCTCGGGGCGAGCACGAAGGAGATCATCTTCACGAGCGGCGCGACCGAGTCGAACAACATCGCCATCCACGGCCTCGCAGCGACCGTGATGACTCCGACGGGCCCGAAGGGGCGCGACCACATCATCACGCAGTCGACCGAGCACCACGCCGTCCTCGATCCGGTCCGCGAGCTCGAGAAACGAGGCTTTCGCGTCACCGTGATCACTCCTGACTCCGAAGGGATCGTCAGCGCCGAAAAAATACGCGGCGCCATCGACGAGCGCACGCTGCTCGTTTCGATCATGGCCGCCAACAACGAGGTCGGCGCGATCCAGCCACTCGCGGAGATCGGGGCGGTCTGCCAGGAGTTCGGCGCCGTATTTCACACCGACGCAGCGCAAGCCGCGGGAAAGGTCCCTCTCGACGTCGAGACGATGCAGATCGACCTCCTGTCGATCTCGGCCCACAAATTCCACGGGCCGAAAGGGGTCGGTGTGCTCTACGTCCGGCGGCGCGGCCGGCGCATCCGACTCGAGCCGAGCGCCCACGGCGGCGGGCAAGAGGGCGGCGTCCGTCCCGGGACGCTCAATGTGCCAGGCATCGTCGGCGTCGGCGAGGCGTGTCGCATCGCGACGGAGGAGATGGCCGAAGAGGCCGTTCGCGTCGGAGGGCTGCGGGACCGCCTGCTGGAGAAGCTTCAGGCCGATTTGCCGTCGCTTCGAGTCAACGGACCGGCCGATTCGTCGCTCAAGCTCCCTGGAAACTTGAGCCTCAGCTTTCCGGGCGTCGACGGCTCGGCGCTCCTGATCTCCTTGCAGGACATCGCGGCCTCCGCGGGCTCGGCCTGCTCGGCCGGGAACGCGGAGCCCTCGTACGTCTTGAGCGCTCTCGGTGTTCCCCGCGACCTCGCCGTCTCGACGCTCCGTCTCGGCCTCGGCCGCCCGACGACCGTAGATGACGTCGATTTCGCTGCGAAACGCATCGTCGAGACCGTTCGAAAGCTCCAGAAGCAGCGCGCTTAAGGCCTTTTGGCCAGGCGACTTGAGCCACACACGCAGGCGCTTGCCCCGCCGCCGACCCGGTTCTATACTGAAGGATCGAAGCGAACCGAGCGAAAGGAAAACGACGTGCCTGTCAAGCTCACCGAAAAAGCCGTCACCGAGCTCAAGCAGCTCATGGAATCCGAGGTCACCGCGAACAACATGAGCGCGGAGGCCGGCCTGCGCGTCATGGTCGTCGGAGGAGGCTGCTCGGGCTTCACGTACAAGATGGGCTTCGACGAGAACATCGCCGAGACCGACAAGATCGTCCAGGTCGAGGGCGTCAAGGTCGTCGTCGACGAGAAGAGCGACAAGTACATCGACGGCGTCGAGATCGACTACCACGACGGGCTGCTCGGGAAGGGGTTCGTTTTTAACAATCCGAACGCGTCCGGCACTTGCGGGTGCGGAAGCTCCTTTTCGATCTAGCGATTTCTTGTCCCAGGCCGAGTTCGCTGTCCTGATTCCGCTCCTCGAGGATCGCGTCGTTCTCACACGACGCCCCGAGCGTGAGTCGGATCACTATTCGGGTCAGGTTTGCCTTCCGGGAGGTCGGCGCGAGCCGGAGGACGATTCCTTGTCGGCGTGTGCGCTGCGCGAGACCGAGGAGGAGATCGGCGTTTCGCGCGACGAGATACGGGTTCTCGACGAGCTCGACTGGCACGTGACCGGGTACGGACATCGCGTCAAGCCCTTCGTCGGCGAGCTCCCCGGCTCGAGCGTCTTGCGCCCGAATCCGAGCGAGGTCGAGGAGATCCTCCTCCTGCCGATCCAGACGATCACGGCGGAGCTCTTCGGCGTGCGTGGGACGTGGACCGACGCGGGCGGCAAAGTTCGTGAAATCTTCAGTTTCGACCTCGACGGTCACGAAGTCTGGGGACTGACCGCGCGCATCTTGCGCGAGCGATTCGTGCTCCGTGCGAACCGTGATTCGGGCCCGTCGCACCCGTAGAAAGTGCTTCCATCGACCATCGCGAGTGGTACGATCGGACGGGTAGGGTCCAAGGACTCGGTCCGTCGTTTGCTCATCGCCTGCGGACGATTCAGCTGCCGCTTTTGGTATTGTCTTTCTGTAAGACCCTTCGGCGCATCAGCTTGACGGTCTCTTCCGCCGGGCAGGCGAGTAATCACGGCACGACTCGGGTTCGAG
>CAYZGY010000744.1:0-4354 GCA_964478085.1 uncultured Planctomycetia bacterium | reverse complement strand
CGGGGGGTCACTTGACATGGTCAGCCACAGCGGCCGCTCGGAATCGCGGCCGTGGAAGACAAGATCGTCCAGGCTGCGGTCGTCGAGGTCATGAGCGCCATCTACGAACAGGACTTCCTCGGCTTCTCGTACGGATTCCGTCCAGGGCGCAGCCAACCCGATGCGTTGGACGCGCTCACGACTGGAATCTACAAGAGAGAGGTGAGCTGGGTGCTCGACGCGGACATCCGTGGATTCTTCGACGTCATCCCCGTGTGGCAGGGTAGTTGGCGCCCCGGGCTACCCGACTGTTGAGCCGCCGTTCTCGCGTGAGGTGCGGTCAGGGCAGAAAAAGACCCGACGGGGAGCGTTCCTGAACGCCGCAAAACGATTCCGAGGGACATGCCTCCTTGAGCCTACTCGAAACCATCGAGCTCCCCGACGGGCTATTTCGATCGTCGAATTCTGTGGGGCGCGACGCCCGCTGCGAGATCAGCGCGTCGCTCGGGTCTCCTGCTCCTCCGATTCCACGGCAGGCTTGTTCTGCGCGACCGACGCGTCGCCCTTCGTGCTCCCGAGGTCGCCGAATCCGAGACCGCTGAGGCTCAGCGCTCCGAGGACGAGGGCGAAGATCGACAGGAAGACGAAGAAGTAGCGCTTCGAGGAGTGGCGCGTCGGGGGCGTCGAGGTCGGCATCTGCGTGGGCTCGGGGGAGAATCTCGTTTCTGATTTACGGTCTATAAATCAGAACAAAGATGCACTGACAAGTAGAAACCACAAGGATTTACGACAATCAGAAGCGGCCGCTACCGCTTGGGGTCGGAGGGAGGAGATGGCCCAACCGATGCATCGGGAGCCGGGCCTATAAGCCCGTCGGCCACACTCGGGTGGTTGGCCCTGTGTCGAATCGCGCGGCGCTCTCCTGGAGTGACCCGGCTCAGCAGCAGGGTGCTGCCGGGGCCTCTCCGTTCGACGGGCCGGGCCCGCACCGGAAGAGCCCGAAGTGCTGCTGGGGCGCGCTGACCTCGAAGTAGGCGCCGAGGCGCGTCTCGGAGAGCATCCGAGCGGTGTTGCGGCAGACGAGGACGGGGCGGTCCTTCTCGAACTCGTGATGATCGTCGAGCGCGAAGCGCCCCTCACTTCCGGGGCAGGTGCCGTTGTACGTCGCCGATTGTCCGTAGTCTTCACAACGCCGATCGAGCGGTCGGTCGAACCAGAAGCCGCGGAAGGTGGTGGAGTAGAAGCGGATCGCTTCCCCGCCGACGTCCTCTTCGACGAGGCTGCGCGAGACCTGTCGCGGATCGAGAAAGCCCGCGTCTTCGATCACGTCGCGCAGGTCGTGCTCGTAGAGAGCGCCGCCGAGGCATTCCGCGACGAGCTGGGGGTCGTCCTTGAGGCGCTGCGGCACGCGACGATCGGCGACGATGTCGGAGATGTAAAGCTCGCCGCCATTCTTCAGGACTCGCGAAATCGCGCGAAACACCTGGTCTTTGTGGGGTGAGAGGTTGATGACGCAATCGGAGATGACGAGGTCGACCGAAGCGTCCTCGACCGCGTCGAGCGTCTCGATGAAGCCCTTGTGAAACTCGGTGTTGGGGCTCGCGTGCCCGAAACGCTTCGCGACGATCGGTGCGTTGCGTCGTGCGATCTCGAGCTGCTCGTCGGTCATGTCGATGCCGATCACGCGCCCCGATTCACCGACGAGGAAGCTCGCGATGAACGCGTCGAGCCCCGCTCCGGATCCGAGATCGAGAACGGTGATGCCGTCGAGTCGATCGGTCGGCAGCGAGCATCCGCAGCCGTAGTTGCGCGACGTGACCTCGTCGGGAATCAGCTCGTGGATGTGAGCAAACTGTCGCGCGGTCGAGTCGGCGCAGCACGCGTTCGTGACGAGGTCGTCGGTCTTCTGGACTCGTCGGCCGTAGTAGTCGCGGAGATAAGCCTTGAGCTCGGAGTCGTGGGACGGGGAGTATTCGGCGGAGGTGGATTCAGACTTCATCGGGGCTGGGATGCTCGGAGATGGAGGACGGGGCGCCCCTCCTCGGTTGCTGTGACCACTACCTTCTTACCCGGTCGGGGCGGAATTCCGTACTTCCGTTCTCGCGGCGCTTGCGGCCGCTCGGTGCGAGTGGTGGTGTATGGGATGGTTTGAGAGCCCGTTTGGGCTGGGGGGGGCAATGTTGTGGTAATGGCCCGCTCTCCCCCGAGGGCAGCCCGCCAACCCCCCCCTTTGGGCGCCCACCCATTCGGCACCCTGAACGCCCGGCCTCCGTGCGCACCGGAGGCCGGTCCTCTTCCCCTTCGCGGCGAGTTCAGAGAGCGTTACGATGGCCCCATGCGGTCGTTGCTTTTGACTTTCGCTGTTCTCGCGACGCTCGGTGCAGCTGCGTGGCTCGGGTGGGTCGCTCGGGAGCCGTCGAGCGAGGCCGATTCTCACGGGGATCGTGCACCGGCTGCGTCGTCGGGCGACTCGGAAGCGCCGACCGTGGTTTCCGAAGACGTCGTGCGACTGCGAGAAGCGCTCGACGCGATCGGCGAGCTCAACGAGCGGAGGAAGGCGGCGAAGGATCTTCCCTCCGAGCCATGGTCGCCGCACCTCGAGAAGCTCGAGTCGTCTCTCGATTCGTTTTTCGGGGGCGACGTCGAGATCGGTGGCGAGCTGCGTCAGGACGTGGCGGGAGCCCTTCGAGAGCTCTACCGTGCCGAGCCGAGCGTCGAGGCCCGTGCGGCGGTCTTGCGTCTCCTCGAGAAGCTCGGGGGAGCCGGCGGAGTCGAGGCGCTCGCCGACATCGTTCGTGCCGATCGCGCCGCCGCGAGCGCGGCTCTCTCACGTCTTTCGAGGCTCGCCGACGCGAGTGCGGGCGAAGAGCTCGTCCGCGTCATCGACACGGAGGAGAAACGCGGTGCGCTGGCGCTCTCGGCGTTGCGCGCGCTCGGGAGAACGTACGACCGTCGGTGGGTCGCGTATGTCGCAGGGCTGACCAACGTCGTCCTCGAGTGGAAAATTCGTCGGGAGGCGGTCGACGCGCTCGGCAAGTTCGCCGATCCAGCGGCCCTCGACGCCCTCGAGCCCCTGCTCGCCGATGCCAACGAGCGAGTCCGCCACGCTGCGATTCGCGCCGTCGGCCTCATCCAGGCGCCTCGTTCGCGCGCGCTGCTCGAGGCTCTCTCGCGGGAGGAGCTGTCGGTTCGCGAGCGGGAGCTCGTGCGGATCGGGCTCGAGACGCAGCAGGGTCGACGTGCCACGACCGGGCCGCGGCGCTGAGCTTCGCGCGGTTCTAGTCGGCCTTCGGTGTCGCGACGAGCCCGCAGAAGTCGCTCGCGAGCTCGCCGCTTTCGAGGAGCGCGTCCTCGATCTCGAAGCACGCGTGGAGGACCCGCGCGGCGAGCGGATCGTCGTCGGCGAAGTGATGCGAGATGCCCGAAAGAAGGAAATGGAGAAGGCTCCCGCCGTAGGGCCGAATCTCGACGACGTCGAAGTGATCTCGAACGAGCGGCAAGATGTCGGACGACTCCGCGGCCTCGGACGGATCCAGCAGCCGCATCCGTAGAAGGCTCGGGCGGAAGATCGGCTTCTTGAGCTCGTCGCTCTCCCAGAGGGTTCGGTAGCGCTCGGGCAGGGTCTCCAAGACGTGATTGATCGCGTCGATCTGTCGATCCGTCCACTGGTAGCGGCTCGGGCCGACGAAATCGTCGATCGCGAGGAAGCCGCCCGGCTTCAAGACCCCAGCGATGCCGGGGATGATCTCCGCGAGCGGCGTGAAGTGGTGGAGCGCGTGCTCGCAGACGACGAGGTCGTACCGCGACTCCCCGTCGAGGACGGTCGCGACGTCGCCGACGTGAAAGTCGAGCACCTCGCTGAGCCCTTCGTCCTCGGCGCGCTTTCTTGCGCGTGCGATGCGGGGCGGAGAGAGGTCCCAGGCTTCGAGCGTCTCGAAGATCCCGGTGCGTGCCCAGGCGGCCTCGCGCTCTCCGTTTCCGCAGCCGAGCGAGACGCCTCGGATCTTCTGTCCGTCCTCTGCGCAGGCCGAGAATCGAGTCCCGGCGACATGTACCGGCCAGGTCAGCTCCGCATCGCCCGTGAGCTTCTCGTTCCAACGGGCGCGAACGGCGGGGATGTCCCACCAGCTCGTCGGCGGGCTTTCGGTGTGCGCCCACGCGTCCTCGACTCGCGCTCTCGAGCCGCTGAACAGCTTGCGCAGCGGTCGAGTGACGCCACGACCCGTGAGGATCGCGCGCAGGAGCCAGGTGGCATCGTGAACGTTGACGAAGTTCCGAAACATCCCGACGTCTCGAGGGGACGGTGATCACGGTGCCGTGCATCGCCGAAGCGCGGCACTTCCCGAACGGTGAGCATATTGAAAGGTTCAACGAG
>CAYZGY010000743.1:349-4357 GCA_964478085.1 uncultured Planctomycetia bacterium | reverse complement strand
CCGCGGATACGGACGCGGTTGTTGTCGGCGTCTTCGTCGAGCGCCTTGATGACGGCTTTCGGATCCTCGCGAGCGTAAAACGATTGATCGAGACGCGAGAAGAGCGTGTCGAGCGCGGTGCCGAAATCGGGCGCGCCGCTCTCGAGAGCCGAGGCCTCGAACCGGTCGAGCCGAGGGAAGAGCACGCGGTGACAACGCGAGACGATCGTCGGAAGGAGCACGCCCATCGACGGCGTCGTCAGAATGAGGACGAAGTCCCCCGCCGGCTCCTCGAGCGTCTTGAGAAGCGCGTTCGCCGCCGGCACGGTCATGCCCTCGGCGCCTTCGAGGATCGCGACGAAGACGTGGTCGCGACTGAAGTGGCTGCGTTCGGTGACGTCGCGGATCGTGTCGATGTCGATGACCTGCTTGCCTTCGACGGGACCGTAACGCCCGACGCCCGCGTGATTGCCGTGCTCGATGCTCCGACACGGCGCGCACGATCCGCAGGGATCGACGTAGCCCGTCGGCTCGCCGCTCTCCGACTTCGGTCGAGTCGCGCAGAAGAGCGACTTCGTCAGCTCGACGGCAAACCGCTCCTTCTTCGCGTCCTCGGGCCCGACGAGGAGGTACGCGTGCGACAGTCGTCCACACTCGATCGCACGACGAAAATAATCGCGCGCGAGAGCTCGAGCGTCTTGCACTGACCCGCTGTCGCTGTCGCTGTCGCTGTCGCTGTCGCTGTCGCTGTCGCTGTCGGGAATCGGAGAGATCATGGCCGTGAAGATACGGGCGGGTTCTCTGAAGAGCTCGTGTTCAAGAGAGCCCGAATCGACTCTCGAGCTCCGCGACGATCGACGCGTGCACCTGTTCTACGGATTCGTGCCCGTCGATCCAAGCGATCTTCGCGGGAAACTTCTCGGCGAGCGCGCGGAAGCCTTCGCGGACCTGCTTCTGAAACTCGACGCCGCGCAGCTCCATACGGTCCCCCGCGTCGAGCTTCGAGTGAGCCCGAGCCGGATCGACATCGAGAACGACGCTCAGGTCCGGCTCGACACCGCGCGTCGCGACGCTGCCGACGGCGAGCACATTTTCAATGCCGAGACCACCGACGATGCCCTGGTAGACGACGCTCGAGCAGAGGAAGCGATCGGAGAGCACGACGTCGCCTCGCTCGAGCGCCGGAGCGATCTCCTCACGGCAGAGCTGAGCACGCGCCGCCATGAAGAGGAGCAGATCGACCTCAGGACCGAGATCACCGCTCTCGGGATCGAGGATGATTCGCCGCAGCTCTTCGCCGAGCTTCGTACCGCCGGGCTCACGAACGGTGAGGACCCGACGACCGCGAGCTTCGAAGAATTTGCGCAGAAGCTGGGCCTGCGTCGATTTTCCGGCGCCGTCGACGCCTTCGAGGGCTACAAACAAATCCTAATCCCGAGAACGCGTCTTGGCGGAGGTCGACCCGGAGGACGAAGTCCCCGCGGACGAGACCTTCCGAAGAAACGCACGCACACGTCCGCGAGCTCCGCCGACGGACGATTCCTCCTTCGAGCCGCCGCGCTCGATCACGTCGCGGATCTCGTCGAGGCGGGCTTCGGTGGCCAGGGCGCCTTCCTTCATGAGAGTCTCGAGGTCGCTGAAGTCGGTCCAGTACGTCTCGCCGACGTCCGGGCAGATCACGACATCCGCCTTTTCGATCTCGAACGCGTTGAGTCGCGCGCAAGCGATCGACTCGGCTCGCAGGAGAACGTCGAGCCCGCGTTCCACCTTGTCGAGCGTCTCGAGGTAGCTCGAGATGTCGACGGCGATAACCACATCGGGCTCGAACTTCTCGATCGCCGCGCTCACGGAAACGGGCCCGATCATGCCGGCGTCGGCGAGAAGGCGGCCATCATACTCGACGGGCGGAAAAAACCCAGGCACCGAGCAGCTCGCGAGCACCGCTTCTCGCAGCGCCCCCTCGGTCATGAGGACGTCTTCTCCGTTGCCTAGGTCGAGCGCGGTGACAGCGAACGGAATCTTGACGTCGTCGAAGGGAACATCAGGCACGAGGTCCTCGATCAACGAACGAAGCTTCTCGCCCGGCAAGATCGAGGACTTGCGAAGAAGGTTCGAGAAAACGTAACTCTTCTTGATGCTCGCGAGGATGTTCTGAAAGACGTTCTGCTCGATGTTGTTCGACTTGAGCAGGATCTTCTTGAACGGAGATCCCGCGAACGCCTCGCTCTGGAAGTACGCGAGCGCCTGTCGCGACTTGAGCAGCGCGTCGGGCTCGAGGGCGTAGCCCGCGCCGACGACGGCACCGACACTCGTTCCGACGATGCAGTCGATCTCGATACCGGCCTGCTCGAGCGTGCGCAGGACTCCGAGGTGAGCGAGGCCGCGAGCGCCCCCACCTCCGAGGACGAGACAGGTTTTGGGTCGAGTGGTCATCGAATCTGAAACCAGGCTACTTGCTGACGGACTGCTCGCCCGTCGTTGCCGCGGCCGACGCGGCCTCGGATGCCGATTCGGTCTCCGCACGAAGATCGACGATACGCTTTTCCTTGAGCTGCGTCTCCATTCCGAGCAGATCGAGTACCTGCTTCAGCGGCAGGACGTGGACGTCGTTGACCTTCACCTCCGTCGCACGGAAGAGATACTCGACGATCTCGTTCGAGACGCGGCTCGTTTCGGACGCGTCGACCGAGCTCGAGTAGGCGATGTTGAGGTGGAGCTCGTCGACGTCGAAGGGGTCGTCGTTTCGCTTCTTGATGACGAGCTGCCACTCTTCGATGCGGCCGTCGTTCTCGAGCTCCGCCTTGAAGACGTTGAGGTTGACGAGCGTCCCCTTCACCTTCGAGAGCTGGAAGTTCTTCATATTCGAGACACGCTCGAGCTGGCTCGCCATGCGCGGGACCGTACGGCCGCAGTGCGGACACTGCTCGTACGTCATGCCGCCGACGATGAGGTCGCCCGTGCGGTATCGAAGAACCGTGCTGCCGTGCCCAGCGAGGTTCGTGTAGACGAGCTCGCCGGTCTCTCCCTCGCCGACGGGCTTGCCGGTGTCGGGATCGACGATCTCGACGATCTCGAGGTCGGGGTAGAGGTGGAAGCCCGCGTCTTCCTCGCCCGGGCATTCGGTCCAGCACTTCCGCGCCTCGGTGAAGCCGAGGACACTGCCGACTCGTGGTGATTCGGCCCCCATCGACGTGAGCAGCTCTCGGACACGAGCGCGATAACCGGTCGTCACGCGATCACCGCCGAGCGCGAGCGACTTGATGCACGAGAGGTCCATGCCCCGGGAGTGTGCTTCGCGAAGAAGGTGATACACGTACCCCGGAATCCCGACGAGGTAGGCCGGCCGGATCTTCTGGATCGCCTGGAGGATCCCATCCGTCCCCATGACCTTACCACCGCCCGTATTGAGCGTGAAGATCGAGCCACCGACGCCGACGTAGAAGACCTGCCAAAACGCCAGGTGCGGCGCGTAGGGAAAGAGGCTCAGGACTTTGTCCTGCGCGGGGTCGAGATCGCCGACCTCCGCGATGCGACGTCCGACCTCCTCGAGGATCTCGAGGTCGTAACGCGTCAAGACGAACGCGGTCGGAAGAGCGCTGCGCCCCGTCGTGAAGAACACGGAGACGGGACGGTAGAGCTGCGACATGTGTCGCTGAACGGACTCTTGCCCCTTCGTCAGCTTGCGCCAGAGAAGCGGCAGCTTCTTCGAGAGCGGCCAGTGCTCGCGGATGAGCCCGGCGTTCGGCTGCAGGACGAGCTCTCGCGGTCGCTGCGGGTCGTCCTCGGTCGGAGCGATATCGTCCTTCGAGGTGAACGGGATCTTCGTCAGGTCGTCGAAGTCCCGGATCGAGCTCGGGTCGAGCCCCGCCTCTCGGAACATCGCCTTGTAGTAAGGACTGAACGGAAGGACCTCGTGCGACAGGTACTGCCGGAGGCGGCGCAATTGATCCTGCCGATACTCGTCCGGCGAGCGACGATCCCAGTCTCGACGAGCAGCGTCCATCGAGCGAGTCTCCTTACCCTCGAGGC
>CAYZGY010000743.1:0-339 GCA_964478085.1 uncultured Planctomycetia bacterium | reverse complement strand
CCCCCGGCGCGCCGCCCAGCGGCCAGCGCGCGAGGCTCCTACCCCGCGCGCCAGCTCGCGACCGGTCCGAATGCGCGGCAGGCCGACTCTCGGTTCGGCCTGCGAAGATTCGGGGGAATTTCGCCTCACCTCCGGCGAATGCCGAAGTTTGGCAAAACGTCCCATAAGATCGCAGAAAATAGGAATCTGACAATACTTAAGACATCGCAAGTATAGCCCGTCCCCCGGGAGGTGACAACTTCCCCCGGGGGCGGGGCTCGCAGGCGGGCAAGCTCCTAAACTTCCCCTAACAGCGTGTTGAAGAAGTGCTTGGAGTGGTCAAGCGAGACGATTCGTTCG
>CAYZGY010000742.1:0-4357 GCA_964478085.1 uncultured Planctomycetia bacterium | reverse complement strand
ATCTCCGCGTCGACCCGGAGGAACCGGATCGACGCTACGCTCGAGCTCGCTTTTGCGCTCTGGTAAGGTCGAGTTCCTGGTAGCACTCTACGAACGATGCGATGGAACCCCGATCAGTATCTGCGTTTCTCCTCGGACCGACTGCGACCGGCCGTCGATCTCGTCTCTCGCATCTCGATCGAGAGTCCTGAGAGCATCCTCGACCTCGGCTGCGGCACGGGAACGGCGACGGCGATCCTTCGCGAGCGCTTTCCTTCCGCGTCGATCCTCGGTATCGACAGCTCAGCGGAGATGCTCGAGGTCGCAAATCGTGAACAGCCCTCCATTTACTACAAACTTCTCGCTCCACTCGGTCGCGCGCTCGCTGCGCTCGACACGGATCGGGAGCGCGACGCGTTCGAGTCGGAGTATCGACGCCGTGTCCTCGAGCGCTACCCAAAGGACGCGAAGGGTCGTACCCTCTTTCGTTTCCAGAGACTCTTCTTCGTAGCGAGCGTGTGACGATCTTGATCGACGGCGACCGACTTCCAGAGCTCGACGCCGGCGAATTGCGCCTCCGCTGGCTCGAGGAACGCGACGTCCCGGCGCTCTTCGCGATCTTCTCGAGCGCCGAGGTGACGCGCTACTGGAGCACGCCGGCGTACACCGCGGAGGAGCAAGCCGCCGAGCTTCTGCGAAGCATCCACGCGCAGCTCGAGGCGCGCAAGCTCTTTCAGTGGGGCATCGTTCGTCGCGACGTGGATCGCGTCGTCGGCACCTCGACCCTCGCCGCGCTCGATCCGCAGAACCGTCGCGCCGAGATCGGCTTCGCGCTCGGCTGCGAGCACTGGGGTCAAGGCCTCGCTCGACGCGCGACGCGGCGCTTGATCGAGTTCGCGTTCGAAGACGTCGGCCTCCACCGCCTCGAGGCCGACGTCGACCCGCGAAACGATGCCTCGATCCGCCTCCTCGAACCTCACGGTTTCGAGCGAGAGGGATACCTGCGCGAGCGCTGGATCGTCGACGGTGAGATCAACGATACCGTGCTTCTCGGACTTCTCGCGAGGGACTGGAAGAATCGACAAGACTCGTGAGCCCGAAACGAGCGAACCCGAAGAAGAGCTGCTTCCCTCCGCTCGTCAGCGCGAGGAGCCGCTGCCTCGTGCTCGGAACGATGCCGGGAGAGAGATCTCTCGAGCTCGCCGAGTACTACGGCCATCCGCAGAACGTGTTTTGGCGCATCCAAGCCGAGCTCTTCGGCTTCGAGCGCTCGTCGAGCTACGAGGATCGCGTCACGGCGCTCCTCGGGAGCGGCGTCGCCGTCTGGGACGTTCTCGGAGCCTGCGAACGAGAAGGGAGCCTCGACCAGAACATCCGCGACCCGCAACCGAACGACTTCACGAGCTTCTTTCGCGAGCACCGAAAGATCCGCCACGTCTTCTGCAACGGCCAACAGTCACGAAAGTGGTTTCACTCGCTCGTCCTCCCGACGCTCGAAGAGCTCGATCTCCAGCTCCAGGTGACCGGACTCCCGTCGACGAGTCCCGCCAACGCGGGAATGAAATACGAGCAGAAGCTCGCGGCCTGGCGAGTGGTCTACGACACGGCCACGGAGAAGAATTGAATCGGAGAACGACATGAGCGAGACAAGAAACGTGCAAGTCCGCGGCTCCTGAGACGGCAAGCTCGTCGACATCTCGGGCGACCGCTACCGCTACCGCTACCTCGGCCGAAACAGACGGACACTACGCTCTCATCGACGCCGTCGTCCCTCCGGGCGGAGGTCCCCCTCCTCACCGTCACACGCGAGAGGAAGAGGGCTTCTACATCCTCGAAGGCGAGGTGACCTTCTACGCCGACGGCGGCGTCCATCGATTCGATAACGAGAGCGACCGCGACGCACGCATGCTGATCTTCTTCTCGCCCGGCGGGCTCGAAGGGCTCTTCGAGGAGGCCGGCACCGAAGCGAAAAACGCAGGCGATCCGATCGCGCCCTTCGACGACGAGCAGAAGAAGAAGCTCATCGGTGGCGCGGAAGGTTTCGGCATCGAGCTCGTCGCGGGTGACGAATAGAGCGCGTCTCGAGTCAACGGCCGTCGCACCAGACCGGCTGCGTGAAAGCTCCGTTCGTCGCGCAGTCCCAGATCTCGAGCCGCACCCACTTCTTTCCGCGTAGATCGAGCGCGTGCCGGATCTTTCGAGATCCGAAAGGCTCCGTGTCCGCGAGGTCGATCGGCGTGCGCGTCGTCGTTTCGCCGTCGCCGACGACGATCTCTGCGCGCTCGAGAGGAAAGGTCCAGAAAATCTCGGCTTCGAGCTCGACGCGTGAGGGATCTTTCGGCACGAACGACTCGCCGCTCTCCTTGCCGCCGACACGGTACTCCGGAATCAAGACTTCGCCCGTCGTGACGAAGAACGCTCCCTTCTGAAGCGCGTCGATGACGGAGGCCCATCCCTCCTCGTACTTCGGCAGGCGATCGAGCCGCAGGTAGTTGATGTTCATGTGGCCCCAGAGCTCGTGGCTGCGATCGATCTCGAAGACGTCGACCTCCCCGATCGTGTATTTCTTTTCTCCCCAGTTCGCCATGTCGTCGAGTAGACCGAGGACGCGTTCGCCGAGGCGAGGACGCGAGAGATCGGCCGGCATCGCTTTCCATGCAGCACCGAGGAATCGATCGGAGCGATAGAAGTCGCGCTGCCGATAGCGGTCGGGATAGCCACGCGAGCTCTTGACGCGCGCGTGTGCTGTCCACGCGAGACCGCCCTCGAGCTCGAGCAGCTTGAGCACGTCTGCTGTGCTGCCGACGCGATAGACCTCGCCGTACTTCGCGTGCTTCTCGACGAAGGGCTGGTTCTGGTTTCGCCCGAGGATCCAGTAGACCGGACGCGGAAAGAAGCTCATCCAATGACCGCCGTAGTGGACGTTTGGCTCTTCCCCTGGAAGGAGCAGGAATTCGTCGGTCGAGAGTCGCGCGCACTCTTCGTGCATGACGTGGAGCTCCGCGAGACGCTTCTCGCCGCGGTCACGCGGATGGCCGTCGAGGTGAAACTCGCCGAGATGGACGATCTCGACACCCATCTCGCGAAAGACGTCGACGAACTCGGGAATCTCTGAGGTGTCTTCGCCCCGGGCGCGCCGGTGAATGACGTTCATCGCGTGCTCGATGTGGTAGTGACTCGTGAAGGTGCGATGGCCCGGGAGCTTCACGAACTTGTCACGACGGGTGTAACGGAGTACCTCGTCAATCGTCTCTTTCGCATCGCCCGGGTGGAGCGCGACAAAGAAACGCTGACGCTGCTTCGTCCCCGGTGGCGAGTTGAACCACGGCACGAATCGATCGTCGCCGCGCGGCTCGTGGCGCACGCCGAGTCCGTAGGGCAGGGACGTCCCGTGAAACGCGCGGCCTTTCCAAACGAAGGCGAGATTGTACGAATCGTCGAGCGGATCGAAGAACTGGTGCGGGGGCGGAAAGACGGCCAAGGATCCCGCCGCGGTCTCTCCGACGATCGTGCGATGACGCACGGCGTAGGACTGCGCCGGTTTGCGTCGATCGTAGAGCTCGCGCCGGATTTTCCCTTCCGTCGTCATCCAAGCCGTGTGCCGCCATCGCGGGCGCGACGAAACGAGGCCGCCATCGTAGAGGATCGCGCGCCAGTCCTCATCGGTCGAGACGACGGATTCGACAAGGAAGAATGCCGCGTTCGGAAAGAACGTCAAGACGAGATCGCCACGAAACGAGTCGCACTCGATCTTCGAGATCGTCACGACGAGGCGCGAAGAGCGACTCTCCACACGGACGCGCTCTCGCGAGATCTTCGCGACCACCGTCTTGTACGGACGGCGATGGGTCTTGTCGAAGAACGAGTTCCAACCCTTCTTCGCGTTGCGTGAACCGATCGTCATTGAGAAAACCGGATCGGCGTCACGCAGGATCCACTGGCCGTCTCGGCCGTCCTTCGAGATCGCGAGCTCGCGGAGGAGCGGGCCCGTCTTCGAGAGCGAGATCGTCGCGCGTCCCTCGCACGCCTCAGTAATCGGCCAAGTTACGAGGAGCGCCTCTCCCGAGACGCGCGCCCGAGCCGAAGCGGCCTCATCGAGCTTCGATAGGTCGACGGAGACGATATCGGCCCTGGCGGGCGAGGCGAAGAACAGCAGGAGGAGGCAAGCAGCGAGCAGCAAACGCATGATTTTGTCTCGAATAGGTTCCGAGGGGCATCGTATCACGGATTAGGATGGTCTCTATGAAGCTCACACCCTCGCTCGCCATGGTTCTCGGCGGTCTGGTCGCGTTTTGTTGTGTCGGGCGTCCGGCTCGTGGGGCTTTCGAAAAAAAGCCCGCGCCGGGCGAGCAGAAAGCCCCGGAGAAGCAGGGCGCGC
>CAYZGY010000741.1:3253-4362 GCA_964478085.1 uncultured Planctomycetia bacterium | reverse complement strand
GGCTGTCGGCGGTCGGAGCGGAACCGTCGAGCGTGTAACGAATCGTCGCCCCGGGCGTCACACTTTCGATCTCGACCGAGAACGGTGCGTCGAAGAGGCCGCGATCGACACTGAACATCGTGTCCTCGACGAAGCCGGTGACGCTCGCGTCGTTCGGTTCACCAGGGGTCGGCACGGGGAAATAGGCGTGGCGCGAGCCTCGTGAGGGATCGACGCCGTACGACACGTCCTCGTGCTGCTCGGGGTAGGTCGGCGCAAACTCCGAGAGGACGGTCTGACCATCGGGAGCGACCAGAGCCAGGTACTCGCCATTCGAGCTCAGTTGCAGGCCTGCGTGTGGAAAGCCGGCTGCGTCGATGATGCCAGTCTCTTCGCTCGGCACGCGATCCGAGAGGAACACGACGAGGTACTCCTCGGCGTCGATCTCGAGCGATGAAAACTGCCAGAGCTGCAAATTCGCGAGCGTGTCTGTCAGGAAATACCCCTCGAGGTCGATCGCGAAGACGTTTGGATTGTGGATCTCGACCCAGTCGGACGAGCGACCATCCCCATCCTCGAGCGTGTTGTCGTTGTCGGCCAAGAACTCCGTGAGGGAGAGAGGGAGTGGAGCACCGTCGACCGTCACTTGTACCGACGCGGTTCTCGCGATCCGGCCGTCGCTCGCGGTCAAGGTGTATACGGTCGACAGATTCGGCGAGACGACGACGCTTCCCGATGCTCCGACCGCCCCGATTCCGGGCTCGATCGAAACCGTCGTCGCGTTCGAGACACTCCACGAGAGCGTCGCCTCTTCGCCCGAAGCGATGTCGTCCGGCGTCGCCGTGAACGACTCGATCGCCACGGAAGCGCCGGCGACCTCGTCGAACGCAGCCTCGACCTCCGCCGCGCTCAATGCGACGTCATGAACACGCAGGAGCGCGATCTCGCCACGAAACTGCGTCAACCCGACCGGGCTCGTGTTCGCGATCTCCGTTCTCCCACCCAAGTTGTTGTGGTTGCCCCCGCGGCCGCCCCCCCCCCCCCCCCCCCCCAACACCCACCCCCCCCCCCCCCCCCCCCCCCCCCGCCCCACACCCCCCCCCCCAAACCCCACCCCCCACCCCCCCCCC
>CAYZGY010000741.1:0-3243 GCA_964478085.1 uncultured Planctomycetia bacterium | reverse complement strand
CGACGCACGATTGCCCCCGCGCCCCACGGGACCATCAGACCCCGCCGTAAGGCGCTCACCGCTCGCGCCACGAACGTAGAGATCGATGCGCCTGGCTGTCTGATCGAGCGAAGCCACGACGTGAATGAAATCGCTCGTGTCGACGTCGTCGATCGGAACGCTCAGGTCGGAGTTTCGCGTGTTGAGCCGACTGTTGAGGAAGCGGATCGTGCTCTCGGTGATATGAAACGAGGAGCCGTTCTGTCCCCCACCCGTCTCGAAGATCACCTGGTGTGCCGCATCGAGCGCCCCGGGTCGGATCCAAAGCTCGAACGACGTATCCCCCGCGTCGAACGGCGTCGTGTCCCCACCGACTCCCGTGCCGGTCCGGTCGAGTCGATAGGCCGATCGCAGAATCGTTCCCGCGCTCTGGATTTCACGCTCGAGCAAACATCCCGCGAGCGACCAGTGACGCCCACCGACCAGATCACGAAACGCGTCGGGTGTCTGTACGTCGTCTTGCGCGTCGTACGAATGAACGACGTCCGCCTGGACACGTACGGTCGAGACGATGAATACAAGTAGCGAGCAAGCACGCTGACAGCGCGACGCGAACGAAGTGCGCATACGGTAGACCTTTCGACCCGTGAGGAAACCTCCATCGTACGGATCCTGCCCGAGAAATTGAATTGGAACATCACGGCGCTCTGCACGAAAGTGACAGGAGGAACCGAACAGGACTCCTCCTGGTGATCTGTGTGCTTTGCTCGAGCGTCGTCTCGACACGCGCATCAGAAAAACCACATGTACCTTTCATCGCCGTTGACGACCTCCGCCCCGAGCTCGGCTGCTATGGCTCGCCGATCGCCAAGAGCCCCCACCTCGACAAGCTCGCGTCCGAAGGACCGCTCTTTCGACGCGCGTATTGCCAGGAAGCGATCTGCGGTCCCTCCCGCGCGAGCCTCATGACCGGAGCGCTCCCCGACACGATCGTCGTCGTCGAGAATCGCGCGTGCTTCCGTGAGCTCAACCCCGACATCGTCACCCTGCCGCAACACTTCAAGGCAAACGGATACGACTCGATCTACTGCGGCAAGATTTACCACGGTCGCATGGTCGACAAGGAGAAGTCGTGGAGCCGCGGACCTGGCTGGAAACGCTGCAAGGTCAAATCGAAGCGGCTGCCTGGCGGATACGCGCTCCCCGCGAATCAAGAGACCTGGGCGAAGAACCGCGAGGCGGTGCTCGCGAAGTACGGGAAGGAGGGATCGAGTAGCTTGATTCACGGTCCCGCGTACGAAGCTGCGGACGTCGAGGATCACGAGTACTGGGACGGCTTCAACACGGAGCTCGCGATCGCGACGCTCGAGGCCCAGCGCGAGCTTCGCAAAGGAAAGCCGCTCTTCCTCGGAATCGGCTTCGTCAGGCCGTACCTCAATTTCGTCGCTCCGAAGAAATACTGGGATCTCTACGATCGGAAGATGATCCCGCTCGCAAATCAGAAGCAGGCCCCGAAGGACGGAGCCGCGACCGGCCTCCATGCCTCCTTCGAGCTGCGCACTCGCCACGGCATTCCGAAATCCGGTCCGATCGATGAGGAGCTCGCCCGCACCTTGCTTCACGGCTAACTCGCCTGCGTGAGCTACATCGACGCTCAGGTGGGGAAGATGGTCGCCGCCCTCGCAGCGACTGGGTATCCGCGACAACACGATCATCATCGTCTGGGGCGACCACGGCTGGCACCTGGGCGACATGGGGATTTGGGGCAAGGCGACCAACTACGAGATCGCGACGCGCGTGCCGCTGATCATCTCATCACCGAAAATGAAGAAGCGAGGCCAATCGACCGACGCGCTCGTCGAGCTCATCGACATGTATCCGACGCTCTGCGATCTCGCAGTACCGCCGAAGCCGACGCACCTCGAAGCGGGCTGGAAATCGGCTCTGTGATCGCGGCCAGCGCGCTCACGGAATCGGACCGCACACGGGGCGGGGACCGGGTGATTCTTCCACCGGCGACGCTCCTCGCATCCAGCTCGGCGCCCGTTCGTCGAAGTAGTAGTAGAGACCTCCCCGAATGATGTACTCGGGGACGTCCTCACTGGCGTCCTCACCGTCGTAGCGATCAGAGCACCACTCCCACACGCTCCCGTGCATGTCGTAAAGGCCGTAAGCGTTGCTCTGCTTGTCGTCGACGAGACCGTCGCCTTTCGGGGGACGTGACGACGACCCGCCAAACGCGAACGAGGTCCTCGTGCCCCCACGGCACGCGAACTCCCATTCGACCTGCGTCGGGAATCGGAGACCTGTTCGAGCGCAAAACCGGTTCGCCTCATCGAGCGTCAAGGAAACCGACTCTCGCGCGCTGACGTACTCGTTCACCTGACCGGGCTTTCCCATCACCGAACGGTAAGTCTCGGGATCGAGCTCGTATTTCGCGATGAGGAATTCGCCGACACTCGCCCGACGAATCGGGGCTGCTTCGTCGGCGAAGAGGCCGTTGCCGAAGACCTCTTCCCAGTCGTCGGACAAGCCCATACGAAACTCACCGCCCGGAACGTGGACAAAGACGAGACCCGTCGCATGGTGGCGATACTCGTCGAGTCCCTGTTCGTTCCGACCGAGATACTCGAACGCGCGGCGGAACTCGACCTTGCCCCAGAAGGCCCAAGTCAATCCTGCGACGAGCAGTGGCAAGAACACGGCCACCGCGAGAACGATTCGTCGACCGCGCTTCTTGGCGACGCCCGCCTCGCTCACGACCAGACGCTGACGACCACCCGCCTCCCCGACGCGTGATCGCGGTGCTCCCAGAGGTAGATGCCCTGCCACGTGCCGAGCCCGAGGCCGCCGTTCGCGACGGGAATCACGAGGCTCGTCTCCGTCAGCACGTTCTTGATGTGCGACGGCATGTCGTCCGGTCCTTCGTGCGTGTGACGGAAGTACGGCTCGTTCTCGGGACAGAGGCGATCGAGAAAGGCCTCGAGGTCCATGCGCGCGGTCGGATCGGCGTTCTCGTTGATGCAGAGACTTGCCGACGTGTGCTGCAAGAAGACGTTACAGAGACCCGAGTCGATGCCGCTCTCGTGGACGACTTGCGCGACCTCACGCGTGATTTCGTGAAGCCCGCGCGACATCGCTCGCAGGCCGAGCGCTCTTTGAAACGTACTCGCCATAGCTCTGTTGAAAGGACCTTACTTTCCCGAGAACTCTACCTTGCCATTCCCCCAAATCGAGCTCGAGCGTAGCGTCGATCCGGTTCCT
>CAYZGY010000740.1:0-4363 GCA_964478085.1 uncultured Planctomycetia bacterium | reverse complement strand
AACGGTGAGTCGGGCGCTCCCTGACATCACGACGCAACGAGACATCCGCCTCGGTGCGATGACCTCTTGGGTCGAGCTGCCCGACTCGGACGTCGGCATCGTTCCCGATCTTCTCTTTCCGATCGAGCTCGCGCTCGACGCTCTGATGGACTGGCCCTCGCGCTTTCCACTCCAGAGCTTCCGCATCGGCGACGTGGGCATCATCGCGACGACGAGCGAGATCAGCGCTCGACTCGGTCTCGAGATCAAAGGGCGCAGCCCGGCGAAGATCCCGCTCGTGGTCACGCACGTGAACGGCTACTCGGGCTACGCGTTCCGCCGTGAGAATCACGCGAAAGGCAAGATCGACGCCTCGTCGCTCGTCGCGCTCAACGGACCGGGTCACGGGCCCGCCGTCGTCGAGCATGCGCTCGAGCTCGCGAAGAGTCAGTGGGACGCGGCCGAATCGAGCGACAACGTCGATCTCGATCCGAGTGACTTCGATCTCGAAGATCCGACACTTCCTCAGTCCACACGTCCGACTTCACCCATCACGAGCTCCTACCCCCTGATCGGACGTGCCCAAGTGCGAGGACGCTACCTCGACGACGAACGCGGCGGCCAGCGCCTCGACGGCGTCAAGCGCGACGTCATCGTGACAGCAGTCGGCCCCGGCATGAGTAAGGGCTACCGCATGCGACTGGGTCTCGAAGCCGGCTATCGACGCTCCTCGTGGAAAGGAGGGGGAGCTCGTGGCAAAGACGAAGGTCCGACCGATCTCCTCGCCAAGATCGAGTATCCGCCGCTCGAGATCTGGTCCGATCGCGACGCCGGACATGGCCTGCGCCTCCTCTCCCACCTCGACGTATCCGCTCCGACCGGAAATGCGAACACGAATGCCCCCTACGCCTTCGCGGTCGGCTCCGGTGTATGGCGCCCGGCGTTCGGCGGTGCTCTCGAGCTCACGTGGAATACGTCGCGAACGGTTTCGCTCGAGACGATCTACCGCACCTCGGTCGACGACTATCGAGGCAGGCGTCCCGGCGATGTCTGGAACGGAGCACTTCGCTACAGCGAGCGTCACGGCTGCGCCTCGATCCATCTCGCCGCTCTTGCGGAAATGCGACTCAAGGATCGTCGCACAGGCGGACGCACCGCTGCTGACGTACGTGAGACGAGCTTCAGTGTCGGACTCGCCCCCGGAATCTCGTTCCTCCTCGGCGATCACCTCGAGCTGTTCGTCGAAGGTCAAACGCCCGTCGTCTCGAGCGGAAATGGCGCTCGAGCCGGCTACGGGCTGAGCCTCGGCCTGCTGCTCGGATTCTGAGACGACCTGGCGAGATTCAGCGGTCAGAAATCGGACGGGCGCAGTCGTCCGTCATGAATCGCCGAGGCGATGAGCACACCGTCGACGCCGGCCCTCTCGAGCTCCCTGAGATCCTCGACACCTCGTACGCCGCCTCCGGTCCAAAGCTCGAGCTCGTCGCCGAACCGAGCCTTCCACGTGCGACAGCGCTCGAGGTGTGGGGTCCCTGCTCCGACGCCCACGGCCGCGAGATCGAGCAAGATCCAACGTCGCGCGCCAGATTCCCAAGCCGCCTCGGCGACGCGCTCGACATCTTTCGACCAAGCTTCGGGTGATCCGAGCGGAACGCCACGCTTGAGATCGAGACTGAAGACGACCGAGCGGTCTCCGAGCTGCTCGACGACCTGCGACAAGATTCGCGGTGAGGGTAGAGTCTCGAGAGCCGCGACGACGTTCGTAGCGCCGAGGTCGCGTGTCGACTCGGCATCACGCGCTGAACCGACACCCGCATCGACGAAGACTCGAAATCCGTCCTCGACGAGCTCGCGCCAATTCTCGACGTGCGGATCGCCTCCCTCGATCGCGTCGAGATCCGCGACGTAGAGGGCGCTTACGCCGAAGCTCTCACGGATCGCGCGAGCGACCCGAAGCGGCTCGGCCGAGTCGACGAGCCGGCTCTGGATCGGGCGATATCGCTCGCGCTCCCCTGCGACTCCGCGTACGACGACGCCGCCCATCAAGTCGAGAACCGGGTAAAGCTCCATGACGCGATTTGAAGATTGAAAGACCCCGATGGAAAGTCGAAAATCTCCTGCCACTCATGCCGCACGAGGAATCCTATCTCCCCAACGCCGTGTACAAGGTCGGAGGAAGCCTCCTCGGTCTTCCCGACCTCGCATCGCGTCTCGGCTACGTCATCCGCGACTTCACTCGCCCTCGCCCCATCGTGATCTGCGGCGGCGGGGAGTCGGTCGAGGCGCTCCGCCGTTGGGACCGGAACTACAACCTCGATGAGGAGACGTGCCACTGGCTGGCGCTCCGTGCGCTGTCGATTACGTCGCGTGTCCTCGAGCAAGTCGTCCCGGGAACGGTCGTCGTCGACTCTCCCGATGATCTCGCTCCTGTCTGGGCAGCGCGCAAGTGCCCGATCTACGATCCGTATCACTTCATTGTCGACGTCGACGAGTTCCGACACGATCCGCTGCCGCGACGTTGGCGCGTGACGAGCGACTCGATCGCGGCTCGCGTCGCCGAGCACTTTCAAGCCGAGGAGCTGATCCTCGTCAAGTCGATCAACTTTCCCGAACGGATGTCTCTCGAAGAGGCGGCAGAGGAAAGGCTCGTCGATCCGCACTTCCCGACAGCCGCGGCGAACCTCCCACGAGTGGTCGCGATCAATCTCCGCTCCGAGGAGCCCGAAGAGCGTCTGCTTTACGCGGATTGGACCGCCGGTCTTTGACCTCCTGATTCCGCAGATGGAACTGCTGATGTCGAACCATCGAATCCTGGCCTCGCCTCACTTGATCGCGCTGCTTCTCGCCGTCTGCGCGGTCTCTTGCTCGTCACCTGAAAAGCCCGCGCCTCTCGAGGAGAGCGTCAAACCGGGGATCAACGACAAGTTCCTCTCGGACGAGCTCGACATGGACTGGGCCGTCGGTACGTTCGAGGGCGAGTCTCGCGAGGTTTTCGTCAGCCGAGAGAACATCGCCGCGGCCCTCGACCTTTTACCCGGCCAGGCCGTGGCAGACATCGGTGCCGGCACGGGGCTCTTTCTCGAGCTCTTCGCCGAGGGTGTCGGCGCCGGCGGAAAGGTGTACGCCGTCGACATCTCTCCCAAATTCGTCGAGCACATGAACCAGCGCGTCGAGAAGAACGGCTGGTCGCAAGTCACGACAGTGCTCGGAGGCGAGCGATCGGCTCGGCTGGCCGAAGGTTCGGTCGATCTCATCTTCGCGTGTGACACGTACCATCACTTCGAGTACCCAGAGTCCATGCTCGCGAGCCTCTACCGTGCGCTCCGTCCGGGCGGACGATTGGTCATCCTCGATTTCGAGCGCATTCCCGGCGTTTCCGGTGACTGGATTCTCGGTCACGTTCGTGCGGGCAAGGCGGAGGTCACACGCGAGATCACGAAGGCCGGCTTCGAGCTCGTCGAGGAGGTCGAAGTCTCGGGACTGAAGGAAAACTACGTGCTGAAGTTCCGTCGTCCCGAGAAGCCGCGACGTCCAGTTCTGCAGATCATCAACGGGAGTCGCCAGACCGCGGAGGTGTTCTGGCTCGAGCCGGGCGGTGGTCGCGTCTCGAACGGTCGCGTCGAGCCCGGCGAGCAGACGTTTATCACGACAACGATCAGCCATCGCTTCGCGATCGTCGGCAAGACGGACGGAACCGAACGCACAGTGACGAGCGTCGTTCCGATTCAAGCGCTACGCTTCGATCCGCCCGACCCGGACGGCATCCCCGCGTTTTACACTCAACGCGCCAACGCGAGCGGATTCCCGATCGTCGCTTCCGCAGAGGTCGATCCGTACGCTCTGAAAGAAGCGGTGTACCTCGTCGACCTCATGCTCGCGAAACGTCCCGATGTCCGAAAAGCGATGATCCAGAGCGGAGCGCGCCTCTGCATACTCGCGCATGACGAGTTCACGACGGATCAGCCCGAGTTCGCCCGCCTCTCGCAAAAGCTCCCGAAGCGTTTCGCGGTCAGTGGAATCTCCGCCAAGGACTACTGGGACTCCCGCGCGCGCGGCATGGGCGGCAGTCAAGAAGACCCCTTCTGCTCCTGCGCCGAAGAGAACCTGCTCGCCTACCCCGGCGATCCGTACTCGGCCGAGAACATCTTGATTCACGAGCTCGCTCACAATATCCACCTCCGCGGCATGGTCAACGTCGACCCCACCTTCGAACGGCGACTCGAAGCGATCTACGACTCCGCGATGGCGAAGGGGCTCTGGAAAGGGAAGTACGCGAGCGTCAATCACCACGAGTACTTCGCGGAAGGCGTGCAGTCGTGGTTCGACGACAATCGCGAAGACGATCACGACCACAATCATGTCGACACGCGCGAGGAGCTGATCG
>CAYZGY010000739.1:2779-4366 GCA_964478085.1 uncultured Planctomycetia bacterium | reverse complement strand
TCGTCGTGATGTCGAGCACACCGGCGATGTAGCCGTCGGCGATGAGTCCTTCCATCGCCCGCCCGCCCGTGCCTGTCGCGTGAAAGACGAGCACCTCGTAGCCGGCGTCTTCGAGGATCTTGCGGGCCTCGGTGACGCACGGCGTCGTCACGCCGAACATCGTCGCGGCGATCAGCGGGCGAGAGTCTGCCGACGAGTCGCTCGGCGGCTCGGCGTTCGCCATGGCCGTGATCGCGTGCGCGGCGTTCGAGAGAATCCGCGCGGAGATGCGATTGATACCCGCGATGTCGACGACGGAGTACATCAGCGTGACGTCCTTGACGCCGACATACGGCGAGACGTCGCCCGCGGCCAAGGTCGAGACGAGGACCTTCGGAAAGCCGACGGGGAGCGCGGCCATCGCGGTCGATCCGATCGTCGTGTTTGCAGATCCGCCGGCAGCGATGATTCCGTCGATCTTGCCCGCGTCGTACAGATCGTGGACGACCTTTGCCGCACCTGACGACATGATCGTCATCGCGTGTCCGCGGTCGTTCCGTTCGAGAAGTGCGCCGAGGCTTTGACCGCCGGCTTCTGCGACAACGTCGCGTGCGGTGTCGGGTGCGAAAACCGCATCGCCGAGAACACCCGTATCGATGACGTGAACACTCGCACCGACCGCCTCGATCGTCTGTTTGAGAAATCGAACCTCTTCGCCTTTCGTGTCGAGACACGCGACGATGGCTATCGTTTTCGACATCTTTCGTGGCCGAGCCTCCTGGCGGCACAATGTACCACCATCGTTCAACGTGGAGTATGCTATTCCGCTTCCCCTGCGCGGCGTAGAGAACGCATGTGGTCTCCCCTCTTAGAACTTCGCGGCGTCGAGAAATCGTTTCCCGGCGTGAAGGCGCTCGAGCCGCTCGACCTGTCGATGGAGCGTGGCGAGATCGTCGGTCTCGTCGGCGAGAACGGAGCGGGAAAATCGACGCTGATCAAGATCCTCAGCGGTGTTCATCGCGCGGACCGTGGTGAGGTCGTGTGGAAAGGCGATGCGGTCAGCTTCGTCGATCCGCGAGCCGCGCTCGGAGCAGGAATCGCGACGATTCATCAGGAGCTCGCGTTCGTCGCACAAATGACGGTCGCCGAGAACCTCATGCTCGAAGATGAGTGGCCGAGGCGTGCTTGGGGAGCCGTCGATTGGCGCGCCCTCCACGCGGAAGCGATGCAGCGCCTCGAGGCATTCGACATCGATATCCGCTCGACGCGGATTTTCTCGACGCTGACGGCGGCGGAGCGACAAGAGGTCGCGATCGCCCGTGCGCTTCATCACGACTCGGAGCTTCTGATTCTCGATGAGCCGACCGCGAGCCTCAGTGATCGTGAGGTCACCCACTTGCTCGCACGACTGCGCAATCTCCGGGAGAGCGGCGTCGCCGTACTTTACATCTCTCATCGACTCGACGAGATTCTCGAGCTCACCGACCGTGTGGTCGTCTTGCGAGACGGTGCGCTCGTCTCCGTTTCCGAGACGAAGGAGGTCGACGCTCGCGGGCTCGTGCGCGACATGGTTGGGCGATCGCTCGACGAGGTCTACCCGAGAACGCG
>CAYZGY010000739.1:2252-2741 GCA_964478085.1 uncultured Planctomycetia bacterium | reverse complement strand
AGGTGCTGCTCGAAGTCAGCGAGCTTTCGAGCGAGGGGCCCGGCGCTGAGCGGTTGTTCCAAGACGTCTCGTTCTCCGTGCGAGCCGGCGAGATCGTCGGGCTCGGTGGACTCGTCGGCGCGGGCCGGTCGGAGGTCGCACGGGCGATCTACGGGCTCTACGAACCGTCGGCAGGGACGATGCGACTCTGCGGAAAACCGTGGTCACCGAAGGGAGCGGGGGCCTCGATCCGTCGAGGGCTCGTGTACATTCCCGAGGAGCGGAAACGGCAAGCGCTCGTCCTCGAGCATTCGGTCGGCGAGTCGATCGCGATCGGCTTCAACGATCTTCTCGCGCGCTTCGGGCTTATCCCGAGTCGCAGGGAGCGTGAGCGTGTCGGCACGGCGATCGATCGATACTCGATTCGCACGACGGGCCCGCAGCAGCCAGTCGGTACGCTGTCGGGAGGCAATCAGCAGAAAGCCGTGCTCGCCCGTTGGCACCACCCCC
>CAYZGY010000739.1:0-2242 GCA_964478085.1 uncultured Planctomycetia bacterium | reverse complement strand
CTCGACGAGCCGACGCGTGGGGTCGACGTCGGTTCGAAGGCCGAGATTCACGCGCTGATCGATGCGCTCGCCGCGAAGGGATGTGCGATTCTCCTCGTCTCGAGCGACCTTCCCGAGCTCATCGGCATGAGCGATCGCATCGTCGTCTTGCGGGATGGGCGCGCTGTTGCCGAGCTCGCAGGGGACGAGCTCGATCAAGAGCGCGTGCTGCTCGCCGCGTCGGGAGTCGGGTCATGACACACGGTCGGCTCTCGCGCTTCCTCGCCTTCCGGCTCGCTGTTCTCGTGATCGGGAATCTCCTGCTGCTCGGTTGGATCGCGCTGCGCATTCCCGAGGGCGGGTCGTTCGGTGTCGTGCTTTCGAACATGGGCGTCGATCTGTGCGCGCTCGTCCTTGTCGCGCTCGCGATGACGGGAGTGATCGGGTCCGGGTCGATCGACATCTCGGTCTCGTCGATCCTCGCGGTCGGCGCGACGGTTTTCGGTATTCTCGTTTCGCACTCGCTCCATCCGGTGCTTTGTTTCACCGTCGCTTTCTTGACCGCGTGGTCGCTTTCGATGGCGAACGGCTACCTCGTTCGTGCACTGCGACTGCCCGCGATCATCGTGACTCTCGGAGCGCTGACCTTCTACCGCGGCGTCGCGGCGATTCTCGCGTCGCTGTTCACGAACGGAGAGTTCCTCGGCACGCTCTACATCGTGAGTGGTGACGAAGGCGAATACGACTACAGCGGTCCGGGCTTCCATTACCCGGGCTGGATCCTCATCGGGGTCGTCACGGTGGCGATCGTCTGGGAATGGAACGCGCGATGGCCGCGCACTTGGCTCGCGCTCGGAGGCTCCGAAGAAGCTTGCCGTCTGCAGGGACTTTCACCTGGAAAGACGCTCCAGAGCGCCTTCTTCGTCGCCGGTCTTTTTCTCGGCGTGGCAGCCATCGTCGCGGGGAGCGGGCGCGCGACGATCGTTCCCGAGAAGATGGCGTGGGGTCTCGAATTGCACGCCATCGGTGCGGTCGTCGTCGGCGGGACGAACATCTTCGGCGGCGAGGGTAGCTACACGGGCACGGTGTTGGGCTGCCTTTTCTTCTACTTCCTGCGACAAGGGTTGATCTACGAAGGCATCTCCGACCACTACACCGAGGTCGTGCTCGGTGCGACGATTCTCGGGGTCATCGGTTTCGACTGTTGGCTTCACCGAGGAGCGAAGCGCATGGAGGAGCTGAGATGAAGCACCTCGTGCTCCTTGTTCTGCTCGTGCTCGAAGTCGGGGTCATCGTGGCGATCGGGGCGGATCGTCTCACGTTGGGCTTCTTTCATGCGGTCGTCGAGCAGGCCGGCGGGCTTCTCTTTCTCGCGTTCGGGATGTCCTTCGTCTTGATGACGGCCGGCATCGATCTCTCGGTCGGATCGATGACGACACTCATCGTCTGCATTGTCGGCACGGTCTTCGGCGAGACCTTCGGCTGGCATCTCGTGCCACTCGGGATCCTGATCGGCGTCGTGCTCGGAGCGCTCAACGGTCTCCTCGTCGCCAAGCTCGATATGCCGCCGATCATCGCGACCCTCGGGACACTCTTTCTCTTCCGCGGGCTCTGTTGGGTGCTCATCGGTGACGGGAGAACATCGATTCCCTTCGACGCCGAGTCTTGGGAGAGCTTCGGCGAAGCGCCGAGGATCGCCCTGATGGCCTCACTCGTCTTCGGTGTCGGTGGAGCGTACCTCTCGCGGTCCCGTTGGCGGCGCGAGGTCTTGATGATCGGTGGAAACCTCGCTGCGTCGCGCTACGCGGGTATCGGTGTGACGCGACGGCTCATCGAGGTTTACACGATGGTCGGCGGGATGGCGGCGCTCTCCGCCTTCGTCTTCATCGGCACGAACGGTTCGGTGCAAGGCTCGTCACTGACGGGGCTCGAGCTCCAGGTCATCGTCGCGACCGTGCTCGGCGGAACACGCGTCCAAGGGGGCGCGGGCTCGCTCCTCGGGACGCTGCTCGGCGTCTTGATCGTCGTGGTGATGAATCTCGGGCTCCAGGGGCTGAATTCGTCTTCCATCGAGCTTCCGATTCGCGATCATTACTTGCGGTACCTCCTCCTCGGCGGCCTCCTCGTCGTCGGGGTCTGGCTCAACACGTACGGGAGTTGGCGCGTTCCATGGCTCAAACGATCTCGAAGCTGAAAGCGTTTCTCGTGGTCCTCGTCGCGGTCGTCGCGTCGCTCGGCTCGCTCGGCTGCAAGGACAAGGCGG
>CAYZGY010000738.1:0-4373 GCA_964478085.1 uncultured Planctomycetia bacterium | reverse complement strand
GATCCCACTCTCGATCCTGACATCAAGGCGCGTCGCAAGTATCTTCAGAGTCTCCTCGCCGTCACGCGTGCATACCTCGACAGTCCGGAGTTTGTGCGAGTCCTCGAAGACGATTCCGCTCTCGCCTTATCGAGGCGAGTGCGTGACGCGACCAGGTCTCCCGATACTTCCGCGTCGGCCGTTTTTACCGCCCTTCGCGGATTGGCGCTTCTTAAGAAAGGCGACTTCGAGGCTGCCAAGAAGGAGCTCGACCAAGCTCTGACCAGCCTTGACCCGGAGAACGCTGCTCACACTGCCGTCGAGATTGCGTCGCTGTGTACTTCGATCGCGCCGCAAAGCTCGGGCGGATTTGAGTATCTCGATCGCTTCACTGATTTGGGCGGTTCGGCTCTCGAGGACCTTGGAGGTCGTCTTCGCGTTCTTCGATCCGCGAGTCGGGAGGAAACGCATACCAAGGAAGCGGAGCGGCGTATCGACGCCGCAATGTCGAAGGCTCTTGCAGAAGCGAGCACAGCCAGCGAGCATGCCCTCTGTGTCAGCTTCGTACAGCAACTCCGAGGGAGTGACGCGGCCATCGCTGCTTTGCGAAACGCTATGTCGGGAGACTTGCGCGAGCACGGCGGCTGGCGCTTTCGTCTCGCTCTATTGCGCTAATCGCGACTCGTTGAGTCGCGCGCGGATCCGAGCGCGCGACCAGACGCACCGAAGCCCCTTTCAAGCGAGGAGGCGACCCGGATTCGCGAGGAGGCTCTTTCAACGTACCTGTCGATTTACGTCGCGGATCCATTGATTGCGCCGCAACTGCCTCTGAGCATCCTTCGCCTGCTAAATGGTGCGGACGAAAAGGAGGAGAAAAGCGGCGTATCCCTTCGAAACGTCGTCGAGAAGGTCTTTCCGAAGTCTTCGGGTAGCGATCTCGACCTCCTAGGACCAGCAGTTCGGGCTCTCTTCACCACCGACTTCAAGACGGCGAGAGAGTTGAGTGACCGTATCGAAGAACTCGATCCGCTTCGACCGTTCGTCTCGTACCTGCGAGGTCTTTGCCACCTCGAGCTTGCGGGCTCGCTCGGCCGCGAGGCTCAGGCGCTTCGGCAGCCATCGGTCAGTAAGGGTGAGTCCACCGACCAGAAGATTGAAGCGCTCAAGGAGAAGCGTCGCGTTGAGCTTCGTGCCGCGGAGAACCTGTTTCGCTCGGACAGGTCCTTTCTCCCTTGCCGACTCGAGATCGCGAACGCGAAGATACAAGCACTTGCGGCTGACTCGGACATCTCGCAGAGCCTTCTCACGACTTTGCAGGAGCTCTCGGCGGACGAGAGCTCTCGTCATATCGGGCCGTGGCTCCTCTATCGCGGATTCGCGCATCGCTTTCGCATTCGTCTGAGAGACCCTGCGGCTACGAAGCATATCCTCGAGAACATCGTCTCGCAGATGCGGAGCGCGTTGCGTGAGACTATTCGCCGTCAGCCGCGCTATTCGAACGCCCTTGTTGCTCTCGCGGATTCGTTCGTGTTCGGAACCTTCGGGGAGGAAACCGAGGCAACGACCTCGCGCGATGTTCCTCGAACCGCGAGCGGCGTAATCCTGGCTCCCGATTATGAGTCGGCGCTTCGCGTCCTGAAGTCGTCTCCCGTTTCGACGCTCGCAGTTGTATCGAAGCTTGCGAGGTACTTGTCCCTTTCGGGCGCATCTCGAGAGGCTCGCGATTACTACGTCGCGTTAACTCTCGTCTCGCCGACAGTCGAGCATTTCAGTCTACTCCTCGGTAGCTCAGATCTCGGAAGCGCCCAGGTGCTTCGTATGCGTCTCGTCGCGGATTCGGGCGACTATCCGTCCGCTCTGGGGCTTGATCAGGAGCAGAATCGAATTCTTGCCCAAATCGATCGTGTGCTCACCGACGAGTCCGACGGCATCTCGAGTCACCTGGCGATCTTGATCGACTTGTTGCGCTCGGGGGCACGGACTCAAGCGCCGAAAGCTCTGGAGGCCTCGATCTTCGATCAAGTTCGCAGTCGACTGGAAAGTGAGCCTTCCTTCCGTGCATTCCGACTGCTGTCTCTCGGGCAACTATACGCCGAGCGGCTCGAGGAAGAGGTCTCACCGACGGCTCGACAAGTTACTCGGGCGAACATGTACGACGCGTTCGAGAGGTCTCTCGGATCGTTTGCGGAACTCGATCGCCCAGCGTCTTTGATGCTACTCAACAACTACGCGTGGCAATTGGTTCACGATGATGACGCCGTGCAGCGCGCGCGCGGGTTGGAATTAGCCATTCAGGCCAAGGAACGAGTCCCGAATCCGAAAGTCGTGCCAACCGTACACGACACGTACGCATGGGGGCTTTTCCGCAATGGCAAGTCGGAAGAGGCCGACAAGGTCCTCCAGGATCTACTCGACGCTGTAGACCAGCCTTCTTTCCGTTATCATCGAGCAGAGATATGCTTTACGATGGGGCGGCTAGAGGAAGCTTGGGATGAGCTCGACCGTTCGCTCGAATCAGCTGCCGATTTCAACGGGCGTGACCGGGCGGTGTTGCTTAGGGGGCGCCTCCGTCAGGAGTTTCAGAAACGAGCCTCTGGCAACTGAGCCTCTGGCAACTGAGCCTCCGAGGCCAAGGACACACGATGACTCTCGGATTCTTCAAGCACCGAATCGGGCGCATCCTCAAGCGTCCACCGGAATTGCTTTTCGCGGTCAGTCGGCACTGGATTCTAATCTGTGTGGTCGTCGCAATTGGGTCGATGGTCGCGTGGGCAAGGGTGCTCTCCGAGCCAGTGATCTACCAGGGGCATACCCAGCTGAGGCTCAATCCGACGGACGCTTTGGTCGCGAGGATCGCGCCGGAGACTGGAAGCATGCCTAGGCGCGGACGCGACGAGCTCAAGCGGTTCATGCAGGCCCAGTCTCAGATTCTCCAGAGCGATACCGTCCTCAAGAAGATGGTCGACGGCTTAGTGATGGCCGGGCTTAACCTGCGCTCTTCGAGCCAAGCGGAGTCGGAAAGCATAGGCCGCAAGGTCGACTCATCGATCTCGGCGGCTCGCATGGCGATGAAGCGGTTGCTTCAGATCGACGCTCCCATTGATCAAAGCGAGACGGCCGAGCGCGAGATCTATCGCGAGATCAATGGCTTCAAACGGCGCTCTCTAATCGAGTTCGAACCGACAGGAGACATGGTGAAACTCACAGTGTTTCACACGAGCCGTGATCGGATTGAAGAAGAGCTCCGTAGTTGGACAAACGCGTACACCGTACGCGTCACCGACATGGCCTCCGAAAGCACTTCGGACTACCTCCGAAAGCGTACGGAGCGATACGAAGCGCTCGTCAACACTCGCGCACGTGAACTTCGGGCTTTCAAGGACAAACCCGAGAACCGGGCTGTCTCCGACTTCCGTCTCGAATACCTCACTGAGCAAATCGCCCGCGTGCAGATCGAACGAGACGATCTTCGTCGTCGCAGCGAGTTCGGCGACCTTGTTGATCTGCTTCGGACTCCGAGCCGGGCACGCCCGACGCAGGAATCCCAAGAAGTTTCTCGGGTGATCCGACAGCTCGAGGTCGAACTCGAGGTAATGCGACACCAGAAGATGACGAAGAGCGTCAAGTACGGAAAGCTAAAAGAGCGCTTCGAGGCCTTGCGCGGCATCGAGGAGGGCATCGAGGAGTTTTCGAGTTTGGCCTCATCGGATGAGCGTACAACGCGTATGAAAAAGAAGCTCGACGCGCTGACCGCAGAGCTTGAGAAGCTGATCGCCGAGAAGGCTCAAGTCAAGATGACGCTCGACGAGCTTCACTTGCTTGAGTCTCGACACCAGTTCGTGCTGGATCAAGAGAGAAAGTTCGAACAGCTCAAGCAGGAGTCGGAGGACCTTCTGGAATCGCAGAACGTGATCCAGATTCAGGTCGCCGAGCTACCGTCGGTCGACACGTCGCCGTTCGAGTACAAACCGGTCAAGAAAATCGCGATGGGTGGAGTTGTCGGTCTCGGGATCGGACTTCTCCTCGCTTGCCTTCTCGATGTGTTGCACGGTAAGGTCCGCTCCAAGCACGACATCACGGATGACTTCGGGTTGCCCGTGATCGGCGTCTTCCCGAAGTAGGTCGAGTCCATGAGTCAAGAAATGCCGAAGAACGAAAACGGCTCCTCCGTCACTAACACGCCTTTGACGCTACCGCGAAAGACGGCATCGCTCGTGCGGAGAATCGCTGACGATGGCTCCCTCCTGACGCGAGTCCTGAGCGAGACGGCGAAGTGGACTCGTGAGCAGAAGCGCAGCAAAGGCTTCTACAAGCTTCTTCGCCGTGCTGCGTCCGAACCCGAGTTTCTCGAATCTCTTCAGCTCTGTCGTGACGCGATTATTCGCTCGTCGATC
>CAYZGY010000737.1:0-4376 GCA_964478085.1 uncultured Planctomycetia bacterium | reverse complement strand
GTCTTCCGCGCCGTCGCGGGCTTCCTCGAGCGAGAGTCTTCGAGGAACTGATTTCGGCAGGCCGACGCCCCGAGCGATCAAGCTGAGTACGTGGACGTTCGGGTCGTAGTCGATCGAGATTCGAAACGCGCCGCTCTCGTCGATCTCTACGATCTCGAGCGTTCCGCCCGGCATCGTCGGGACGGGCGAGTTCGTGCTGCGGAGATAGACCATACCTTTCGGGACAGGGCGATCGCGCGCGTCGCGCAAACGGCCGGGGCGAGCGCGCGGGGCTAGCAACGGGCGGGGGACGCGGGGGGACGCCTCGAGGGTGATCGTTCGTTCGTTCGCGGGGTCTGAGAGCGAATCGAAAGGAACACGCCGGAAGCCGGGAGCTCCGACAAGAAGAGTGATGGACCGATCGGGCGGAACGAGGAAGCGAAACCGTCCGCTCTCGTCCGTCGAGGAGATCCGATGAGCGTACGGGGAGGTGATTCCCGAGACGGCACGATCGTCGGCGCGTCGGATTCTCGCAGCGCTGATCGGACTGCCCGACCGATTGACGACGCGCCCGCGAATCTCGAGTGCCTCACGAACGACGACCTCGAGCGGGAGGTCTTCTTCGGAGAATCTCCGGAGCGTCGCGCCGCTGAAGACGCCATGAGGTGTGACCTGGAGGTCCCAAGGTCCTTCGCGGAGGGAGTCGAAGCGAAACCGCCCGCTCGTATCCGAACGCGTCTTGTGCTGGTGACGGTAGGCCGTCGTCGACTCGCGCACGCGGACCTCGAGATCAGCGAGCGGCTTGCCCGCGCCGTCGACGAGTCGCCCTTCGACCAGCTCGCCGCGCCGGATCATCCACTCTCGCTCGGTCGCTTCGGAGTCGACGTGTAGCATCGTCGGAAACAGAGTCTCTCGTGCGCCGGGACCGGAAGCTCGTAGGAAGTAGCGAGACGGGCGCAAGCCGCGAAGCTCGAAACGCCCCTCCGTGTCGGTCGTCGCGACGGCGTCGGGTACTCTCGATCTCCTCAACGCCGCGGCACGCGAAAACGCGTCGGGCTCGAGGGAGAGACCCGTGATCGCTTCGACGAGAAGACCGGACGCGCCGCTGCCATCGTGATAGACCAGACGACCGCCGGCACGAAGCTCCGGAACCAGGCGAATCTCCAGATTCCGAGTTCCGGTCGGCACGGACACGCGTCTCGCCGTTCCGTACCCCTCGGCGGCGAAGAGGAGATCTTCGAACCCTTCGCGATCGAGCTCGATGGAGAACGCACCGGCCGCGTCACTTCTCTCGTCGAAGTCCCGCAGTGGACGTCCAGGGAGACTCACGAGCGTGTTCTCGATCGGAGATCCGTCGCGAGAGAAAACCCTGCCCGTGATGAGGTGATCGTTCCCAGGGGGAGGATCGGCTTCCTTCGAGTCGGTCGGAGAGACGACGCCGACTTTCGGGGGCTCGGAGTTCTTCGACTCCTTCGAATCGTCTGTCTTCGCGTCGAGATCGACCGTCTTCGTCGCCGTCTCCCCGACCTCGTCGCTCGCCTCGTTCGAGCGATCGTCCGATCCTGCGATCCAGATGAACAAGAAGAGAACGACGAACGCGATCACGGCGAACGCGAACAGGTGGTGCACGAAGGGAGAGCGTCGTTTCTTCGGCGGGTACATGGTCGAACTCCATCATAACAGCACCCGAGGCGTACGCTCGTTCGAGCCGGGGCGAAATTGGAGCGTGCGCATCGACTCGATCCGGCGACGCGGGTATAAACAAGTCTTCGAAGAAATCCTGAACCCCGCACGAACAGAAGGGTCGTCGGGGGGCTCGCGCGGAGGAAAATCAGAATGCTGCACGCTCAGCAAGTCGTTCGGCCTGGAATCAGCAGGCCGTGGTCGTCGATGCGCCCTGTCCGTGTCTTCTCGCTTGTCGCTTTGCTCTTCCTGTGCAGCACGAGCGAGGTGACGAAGGCCCAAGAGCTTCCGCCGATCGAAGGAGTCGAGAAGCAGCCGCTCGTCGCTCAGGTGCGTCGACTCGTCGAAGCGCTCGAGTTCGTCGGGCAGCCTCTCTCGAAGTCCGAACAGGCCGCGCTCGAAAAGGCCTACGAGATGCCGGCTGCGAAGGCCGTCGACGCGATTCAGAAGGTGCTCGGGCGTCGTGTGCTCTGCGCGGTCAACATCAACCCGGAGAGTCGTGTCAAGGTCGCGCGCGGTCCGGCGAAAGCGGAGTGCACGCAAAACGGTTGGGTCTCTTTTCTCGTGCGCGTTCACAACGAGGCCGGCGTCACGGCTCCGTTGCGTGGGAGCAGTCCGAACGCCGCGCCACTCTACAAGCGATCGGGCGGCTCACCGGACCCGAAGGTGACCGTGAAGCCTTCCGATGTCGGCGATCGTTGGCTCGACCTGCAGACCTTCGACAAGCGTCCTCTCAACAAGACGCTCTCGGGACTCGTGCTCGAGTATCGCATCGTCGAGCTGTACTCGCGCGATGCGGGGAAGCGCGAAGCGAAGATCGCGTTCGACGTCGGGCAGGGCACCCAGGATCTCGGCTTTCGCAACGAGGTCGACATCCTCTTCGACTGTGAGCCTTCGGTCGAGGTCGTCCTCGACGTGCGCGACTTCGACGGGGAGCCGACGACGGGGTCGTTCGTCATGCGTGATTCGCGCGGTCGCGTCTACCCGGCGCGTTCGCGACGTCTCGAGCCCGATTTCTTCTTTCACAACCAGATCTACCGCCACAGTGGCGAGTCGATCCTCCTGCCTCCCGGGCAGTACGACGTCGAGTGGGGCCGCGGACCCGAGTACTACGTCGAGCGACGCAAGATTCGCGTGCCCGATGGCGTCAAGACTCACAAGGAGACCTTCACGCTGCGCCGCTGGATTCACGCCAAGAAGCTCGGCTGGTTCAGCGGGGATCACCACGTGCACGCGGCGGGCTGCTCGCACTACGAGAGCCCGAGCGCCGGTGTGACGCCGAAAGCGATGATGCGGCATATCCTCGGCGAGGATCTCAACGTCGGTTGCGTTCTCTCGTGGGGACCTTGTTGGTACTTCCAGAAGCAGTTCTTCGAGGGCAAGGTCAGCGAGCTTTCGAAGGGCGAGTACCTGATGCGCTACGACGTCGAGGTGTCGGGCTTCCCGTCCTCGCACGCCGGGCATCTCTGCCTCCTGCGCCTCAAGGAGGACGACTACCCGGGCACGACGCGCATCGAGGAGTGGCCGAGCTGGGACCTCCCCGTGCTCAAGTGGGGCAAGGATCAGGGGGGCGTGGTCGGCTTCTCGCACAGTGGTTGGGGGCTCGCGGTCGACACCGCCGAGCTGCCGAACTACGTGATTCCGCCGTTCGATGGAATCGGCGCGAACGAGTACATCGTCGACGTCGTGCACGATGTCGTCGACTTCATCTCGACCGTCGATACGCCGTACGTCTGGGAGCTCAACATCTGGTATCACACGCTCAATTGCGGCTACCGAGCGCGCATCAGCGGCGAGACGGACTTCCCGTGCATCTACGGCGAGCGCGTCGGTCTCGGTCGCGTGTACTGCAAGCTCGACGGGAAGCTGAACTTCGATCGCTTCTGTGAGGAGCTCAAGAATGGCCGCTCGTACGTCGGTGACGGACGCAGCCACTTGATCGACTTCCGCGTCGACGACGTCAACGTCGGGGAGAAGGGCAGCGAGCTTCGTCTCGAGAATGCACGCAAGGTGCGTGTGTCGGCCAAGGTCGCCGCGATGCTCGGCAAGGAGCCGATTCCTGGCATTCGCGAGCGTCCCTACCAGCACAAGCCCTACTGGCATGTCGAACGTGCTCGCATAGGAGATACGCGCAAGGTGCCCGTCGAGGTCATCGTTAACGGCGAGGTCGCGTTACGTCGCGAAATCGTCGCGGACGGCGAGCTGCGGGATTTCAGCGCGGAGATCGACATCCCGGCGTCGAGCTGGGTCGCGCTCCGGATCCTCCCGACGTCGCACACGAATCCGGTTTTCGTCCTCGTCGATGGCAAGCCGATCCGTGCGTCGAAGAAGAGCGCGCAGTGGTGCATCGAGTCCGTCGATCGGTGCTGGGAGCAGAAGAAGGGGCGCATACGCCAGTCGGAGCTCGCGGCGGCAAAGAAGGCCTACGACGAGGCGCGCGTTGCGTACCAGAAGATCTTGGCGGAATGCGTCCGCTGATCGCCGGAGAGCGATGATCGAGCTCGGGAGCTTTTTGACCGAAGACGAGCCGTGCGCGTACCTCGCCGGTCGCGAGTCGCGCAATCACATGCGGCTCGTTTTCGACGTTCAGCCGGAGGAGTACAGCACGCTGCTCGCGCAGGGCTGGCGACGATTCGGCGCGGTCGTCTTTCGTCCCGTCTGTGTCGCGTGTCAGGAGTGCGTGCCGATTCGTATTCCGATCGAGGGGTTTCGGC
>CAYZGY010000736.1:0-4387 GCA_964478085.1 uncultured Planctomycetia bacterium | reverse complement strand
GTCGAGAATCTTGCGGAGTTCGCGCTCGTTTGTCTTATCAGCCTGTTGAAGAAGTGCTTCGAGTGGACAAGCGAGACGATTTGTCCGAGCTCTTCGTCGCTGAAACTCGCCAATGCTAGGGCGGGTTCGCCGAGCTCGATGCTGACGTCGCGAGCTTCCGAGAGCAGAACGAAGTGCACGACGGCATCGTCCTTGGACTCCTCCGCGGCTTGAATCAGCTTCTCGCGAAGTCGTGCCTTGCTCTCTGGGTTCCGCGATTTGTAGAGTTCGCTGAACGCCTCACGGACGCGCTTGATCGCCGCTATCTGATCGAGCTCGACGGGCACCGGGCGCAGCGCTTCGACGAGCTCGGCGTTGGCCGTGGGCACGGTCCAATGAAGAGCAGCGAACGTGAACGGGAGAATGAAGATTCGAGCGATACGCATCACGAGGCCGGCAGAGAGAGCGGAGTCTGTCCGTTCAGGATATCCGATGGAGCTCACGCGAGTCAGGGGCGAATCGCTACTCGGACGGGGCGATCGCTGATCGCGACTCGCGCGGCCTCGTTGACCCGGGCGAGGGGATAGGCGCTCTCCACGAGATCCGCGAAAGGAAACTCATCGTGGCAGGCAGCGAGAAACTGGAGGGCCGTGCGCAGGTCGTCGTCGGTGTAGTTGTGGATTCCGACGATGCTCGCGAGACGACGGACGAGCTGCTCCGGGTCGAGCTGCACGTGCCGTGATGGGAAGACCGATCCGACGAGCACGACGTGGCCGCCGACGGCGACGTGGCGTAGCGACGCCTCGATGGCGGAAGGGGCGCCGGAGGCTTCGATGATGACATCGAACTCGCCGGACTCGTTACCGCTCGCATCGGCGAGGCGTGAGTCGAACTCCTCGGGGTCCTCATGCCACAGAACCGTCGCGTTCGCGCCGAAGGCTCTGGCGCGCTCTAACCGATCGCCGAGAGTGTCGCAAACGACGACGCGTTCCGCGCGTTTCCATTTGGCGAACGCCGCGGCAGTGAGGCCGAGCATCCCGGCTCCCGAAACGAGAACGCGTCGGCCGGTCACGCAGCCGCTCTTCTCGAACGCCGCGGCGACCGTGGCGGTCGCACAGTTCGCCGGGCAGACGACCTCGTCGGCAAGGGCGGGAGGGACTTCGAGAACGCTCGTCCCGGGGAGCAAGCGTACGTACTCCGCCCAGCCTCCCGTGAGATCGGATCCTTCGTCGGCGAGAGCGTGACCGTACTTGACCGTGTGACGACACTTCTGCGTCAGGCCGCGCTGGCAGCGGTCGCACTCGCCGCACGCGACACAGATCGCCCACGTAACTCGACAGCCTGGCCGCAGAGGATCGCCGTCAAGGCCGGTCGGAGCCGGTTCGCCGACCGCGGCGACGACGCCGACGATCTCGTGTCCGAGGACGGAAGGGGTCGCAACGTCGCGTGCGCCCGTCATCGTGTGGACGTCGCTGCCGCAGATCGTGCTGCACGTGACGCGAACGAGCGCTTCCTCGGGGCCGAGAGGGGGGACCTCGAACTCTCGCAACTCGAGAGGCTGATCGGCTTCGACGAAGACCGCCGCGTTACAGCGACTCGGCACCGTGGTCGAGTCAGAGCGATCGAGTGGGTCCGGTGGAGGTCTCGTCATGGCGAGGTCGAGGCGGAAGCGCTCGTGTCGTCGTCCAGCGTGCTACCTGCGGCTTCGACCTCGGGCGACAGAACGCGTTGGAAATACACTCGGGCGAGAAGCAACGCGACGACCGACGTTCCAGCGACGATCAAGAGGATCTGACGAAAGAGCGGGAGGATCTCGGACGACGCGTCGAGCCTGGACTTGACGAGCATCAGGACCGCGTAGCCTACGTAGCCGACCGCATCCGCCACGTACATCAAGAATCCGAGGTTGCTCGGCCGTGTCGACGCCGCGACGATTCGTTCGAAGACGGATGTGTGGATCGCGACGTAAGGAACGTAGAGGCCGATCCCGCAGGCGACCATGAAGAGGAGAGGCCCCGTCGATCCGGTCGGCTGAACGACGGCGGACCCTGCGACGACGACCAGGCCGACGCACATCACTAGAATCGTCGCGCGCAGCGCCGTGAGGTTCGAGCGGATCCAAATCGTTACGGCGACGAGAGCGGTGACGCAGATTCCGACGATCGTCTCGGTCATGGCGAAGACCTCGGGCTTCCCCGAGACGCCGAGATCACGGAAGATCTCGACCGCGAAGTCATCGCGCAGCGTGCGCGCGACGGTGAGCGCGATGTAGACGAAGAGCAGGAGGGCGAGCCCGGGGGCGTAAGCGCGCAGGAACTCGTTCCGCTCCGCTCGGGTCATCGGCGGTCGCTCGCGACGCTGGCTCAGGTCGTTGGCGTCCGGGTCGGGTGTCCGCCCGAGTGCCCAGACCGCGAGCAGCAGCGGAGGGAAGAAGATCAGCCCCGTGATCATCGGCATGTGAAACTCGCTGACGCCGTGAGTATCCACGAGCCAGCGTCCGACGGACTTCACGACACCGCTCGAGACGATGAAGCTGGCGCAGAGCATCGCCGACAGCGCCTCGGTCTGCCGGCGCCCTTCGAGAAAAGCGAGGACGAGCCCGAAGACCATGCCGAGCGGCAAGCCGTTGATGAAGATCAGGACGACCTTGAGAGACATCGGCGCGTAGGCGAAGCCCACGAGCGCGAGCTCGGCGATCGCGATCAGCCCGACGATCGTCGCCGCGCGATGCTCCCGCCGCATCTCCGAAACGACCTTGATCCCGATGAACTTCGAAAGCAGATATCCGAAGAGCTGCGACGTGACGAGGACAGGCTTGAGCGCGTTCCCGAGCCACTCGTGACCCTCGAAGGTCCCCGCGGTGAACGGCTTTCGAAACGCGTACATGCAGAAGTACGTCGCGAACGCCGCAAAAGCTGCCACGAGGAGGGATCGACGGGAGTTGTCGTTTTCGTTCTTCATCGACTTCGCGACGCTCAGCAGGCCGAGTAGGACTCACGACCGAGCGTTTCGACAACCGACTGAGACGCGCCTGGATCGGGCCCGCACGGAGCACCGGTGGGCCCGGGAGATGGCGGTGGTCGACCGCCGCCGAAGAGGTCGTCGAGCACGAAGATCGCATCGGAGAGATTGAGTCTCGCGTCGTCGTTCGCATCGGCCGCGTCGAAACAACGGGGAGCCTCCTCTCCTAGAAAGAGATAGCCGATCACCGTGAGGTCATCCGAGATATCGGTTCTACCATCGACGTTGCTGTCTCCTCGATGGAAGCTCACTCCGAGGCAATCGTTCCGCATCAAATTCTCCCTCCGACGTCAATCGGGACGAACAACGCCCCAGTGAGAAACCTGCCAGCGTCGATCAGTGTAGCGCGATTCGGACCGAGATTCACCGAAGCTCCCGGTCCGTACGCGAAGAAGCGGAGCGGTTTCGACGATCAGGTCGAGTACGGAACGCTCGCGAAGGACCATCGCCTCAAGTTGACACTGCAGTGCGCGCCGTCGAATCTGGCCGAGCTCTAGATCGCGATCGTCGCGGCCGAGCGAATGAACGCTCGGGCGATCGTCGGGATGATCCAGCCGACGTTCGTGACGTACGAGGAAGGCTCCGAGAAGATTCGCGCCATGATGGCTCGCGCGAAATCCGCCGGCATTCCGTTTTACGTTGAGACGCATCGCGGGACGATCACCCAGGACTTGCAGTTGACGGGGCGTTGGGCGAGCTCGATTCCGGACATTCGCATGCACCCGGATCTCTCGCACTTCGTCATCTCCTACGAGGTCGGTAGCGAGCCGAGGCGCAAGATTCGAGAGGTTTTCGATTCCGTACTCGCGAAGTGCGGAATGATCGACGGCCGCATCGGCAACGGTCAGCAGGTGCAGATCGATATCGGCTCGAAGGGCGACACCGTGGAGGCGCGACGATTCGCGAAGTGGTGGAAGCAAGGGATGGTCGCGTGGTTGAAGCAAGCGAAGCCCGGCGACATCTTCGTCTTCAAGAGCGAGCTCGGCCCGCCCGGCTATACCCTGAGCCTCAAGCTGAAGGACCACGACGAAGAGAAGAGCGCGGAACTTGCCGAGAAGGCGAAGCAGTACTTTCGAAGCGCCTTGACTCGGTTCGAGCTACACCTGGAGAGCGGCGGCCCCTTCGATCAGAGGATCTACTTCCGCGCCTTCGAGGCGGCATCCCGACTCGAGGATTACAAGACGGCGCTCGGCTATCTGGATCGGTACGAAAAGTCGGCCAAGCTGTCGGGAGACGAGAAGGCCCGAGTCGAGAAGTACCGGGCTCGGGCCAAGTCGCAACTGCAGAAGAACAGCGGCCGAAAGGGTGATGAGGGGACGTAGCAATCCCACCACCCCGATATCGAATCGCGATTTTCAATCCGCCCAAAGGACGTCATAATGAGGTT
>CAYZGY010000735.1:3202-4389 GCA_964478085.1 uncultured Planctomycetia bacterium | reverse complement strand
CCGACGTCACGCTTCTTGTCCTTGAGCGCGGTGTGGATCTCGGGCTTGACGAGATCGTGCTGCCAGCGCGAGATTCCGGACGTCTGCATGCTGCCGTAGAGCTTGCGCCAGAGCGCTTGGCGCAGCTCACCGCTCGAGCGGATGTCGAAGGTCTGATCGTCGATGAGGATCGCGCCCACCGTGCCCGCGCCGTACGAGACCTCCGTGTAGAGACGCTTGCCGGGAAACTCCCCGGCCTCGAGATTGTAGCCGGCGAGCGGATCGGGCGGCTCGGGCTCCTCCTCATTGCGACGCCGCTTCTTCTCGAGCGTCTCGAGGTCGATCGAGCGAATCTCGCGGTGGAAGCGCGGACTGTCGAGGAACGGGTCGTAACGAACGTAGGCCTGATCCTCGCTGCGCAGCTCGATCGCGTCCTTCTCGGCGTACGGATCGAGGTTGCGGTGCGGTTGTCCCGCGCGCTCGACGAAGTAGAGGTAGTCGGGCCGAAACTTCGCCTCACGTTCGCGCGTCGGCTTGAGGAGGCCTTGGAAGACCTCCTGGAAAAACGAGCCCTCGAACATCTTCGTGCTGCCGTCGCTCGGTGCGAAGATGACGGAGCCGCCGAGGTAGACCCAACGCTTGAGAGCCTCGAGCTGCGACTCCTCGAGACGCGACTCGTCGAATCCGCGCAGAATGATCTGCCGGACCGAATGGTACCCGAGGATGCGATCGGGAAGCTGGTGGGGCTCGACGCGCGCGATCGCGTCGTTCGTGATCTCGGCTCGGTTGTTTCGGTTCGTGCTGAGCGAGAGGCTCTGACCGAAAGGAGAGACTTGGTGGGTTGTTCCGCCGAGGAGGTGCATGGGTTAGACGCCGCCCTCGTCGATGCTCAGGTCGACGACGCCACCCGTTCCGAGCGAGCCGATGGCGATCGACTGCGAGCCCGTGATGTACTTGAGCTGGACGTTGTGCTGCGAGTTCGGCTTCGGTTGAATCCAGATGTAGAGCCACGCGCGCCGTGCAGCCGAGCCGGGCGGCACGTCGAAACGACTGCGGGTCGAGAACCGCTCGGCGATCGACGTCTTGTTCGTCTTCGCGTCGACGAGGATCTCCTGGACGACGGCTTCGATCGTCACGGCCTGCACTACGACCCCACGCCCCTACATCACGACGTAGAGCCGCAACCAACCGCCGCCTGCCGGAACGTG
>CAYZGY010000735.1:0-3192 GCA_964478085.1 uncultured Planctomycetia bacterium | reverse complement strand
GTCCATCGGGAAGTAGGCATTCTCGAGCGTGACGGGGAGGTCGGCTTCGCTCTGAGCCAGGAGACTGGTCGGTACGAAGAGACCGAGAATCGCCAGGAGTGCCAAGGATCGGCGGCCTGTTCTCCGCCAGGATCGAATCAGATTCACCGCCCCCCCCTTCACCGATTCACTCCATCTCGCGTCGGCCCTCGAGGGCGTCCGAAATGATGTTCCGTCCCACATGTTCCAAATGGCTTCCGCTCGGCATCCCGCGGGCGATGCGTGTGACCGAAATCTCTCGAGGGATGCTCTTGAGCTTCTCGCGCAGGAAAAGCGCGGTCCCCTCGCCTTCGAAGCTGGGATTCGTTGCTAAGATGACCTCTCGGCCGGCATCGTTTCGTACCCGTTTTAGCAGCGCGGAGCTCGGCAGGTCCTCGGGAGCCGTTCCGTCGAGTGGAGAGAAGGCGCCGAGGAGGACGTGGTAGACGCCGCGAAACGAGCCCGACTGCTCGATCGCGTAGACGTCCTTCGAATGCTCCACCACGCAAACCTGGCCCGCATCGCGAGTTTCGTCCGCGCAGATGGTGCAGAGGTCGCCCTCGGAGAAGTGAAAGCAGCGCCGGCACGGGCGGATGCTCTCCTTGACGTGCCGGATCGCGTCGGCGAGGCCGAGGACCTCGTCCGGCGGCGAGCGAAGGACGTGGTACGCCAAACGTTCGGCGGTCTTGTGACCGATGCCGGGCAGTTTCGAGAACTCCTCGACGAGGCTGCGCAGCGATCCGCTCGTGACGTCCATGAAAACAGTTTGGTGGCGAAACCGACCCGGAACAAGCTCCGGGGTCAGAACAAACCGGGGAACCCACCAGCTAAGCCACCGGTGATGTCGTTCATTTCCTCGTTCATCAGCTCTTTGGACTTCTCGAGGCCCGCGTTGACCGCCGCCACGATGAGGTCTTCGAGCATGTCGACGTCGATATCGCCGTCGGAATCGGGCTCGAGGAGGCTCGGGGAGAGCGAGATCTTGATCATCTCCTGCTGCCCGTTGAACGTCACCTCGACGCGCTCCCCCGCGACACTCGCCTCGACGTAGCGCTCGCGGAGCTCCTCATGGACGCGGTCCATGTCCTTCCTCATGCGGGAGACTTGCTTGAGAAGGTCTCCAGGGTTCTGCTGACTCATCGCGATGATCGATCCTCGAGGTTCATCGATGTAGACGTCTCAGAGGAGACGTCCGTTGAAAAGCTCCAGAGTTTTTTTGACGAGCGGGTGATCGGCGAGCGCCGCGCGCCCGCCGACCGGCACCGCGGCGGGCGGCCCTGCGGAGGGTCCCGTGGGTCCATCGGGCGCGTTGGACGCCTCGGCGAGGGCTTCCGCGCGGTTAGGAGCGGGCGGCGCTGCCGGCGCGGAGCCGACCGACGTCGCGGGCACTTGGGCTTCCGCCCCCAAATTGCGAATCGGCGGTGCGGCCGCGGCCTCGGCTTCCGAGACAACGGGTTGGGCTGGCTCATCTTGCGACGTCGGGAGGTTCGACGGAACCTGCGCCGGCGGCCCCGCCGAGGGGCCGAGGTTCGTCGGCAAACCGAGCTCCTTGTTGAGCTCGACCTCGATCTTCCACGGCGCGCCGGTGACCTCGCGAACGAGATTCTCGAAGAGCGCTTTTCGGTGTGGCGCCTTGAGTTGCGACAACATGAACTCGTCGGCGAGCGCGAAGCTCAACTGACCGGCAGGACGATCGGGCGACTGCGGAAGCAAGGCCCCCGCGGCGAGGAACGAGGCGACGGGCGGATGGCGCCGGCGGATCTCGATCGTGATCTGCTCCCAAAGGGCGTCGAGCTGCTGGCGCTCGCAGGGATTCGTGTACTGGGTCGCGGACGGATCGGAAGCCACCGGTGCCGCCGCTTCGGCGGGAGGAGCCTCGGCGACCGCGGTGGAGCCGTTCCCGCTCTCCGAAGGCGCACTCGGGGAAGCGGCGCTCCTCGCAGGAGGACTGGCCTGTGTCGTAACCGTTTCTTCAACAAAAGCTTGGGGACCAGTGGGTGGTCCGCCCGGAGGCCCGACTCGTCCTCCCGAGGGAGGATTCGGGGCACCGAGAGCGCCGAGAACGGGTGCTCCACCGCGATCGCTTCCGCCGCCACCGCTCGGGGGTCCTCCTTGGGGACCCGGTCCCGCTTGCGGACCCTGCCCTGCTTGGGAGCTCAGCCCCGAGCTCGATCGACGCCCGCCGGCCTCGACCAGACGCTCGAGCGCGCGGTCGAGCGCGCGCGGGTCTTCGAGACGCGAGAGCTTGATCAGCGCGAGCTCGACGGTGACATCGGGATACGCGGACGCGCGCAGCGACGAGGCCGTCTCGAGCAAGATCTGAAGGCTCCCGATCAGCACGTCGATCGTCGGCTGCTGCTCTTCGCCGCCGCCCGCACCGAATCCCTCCGCCTCGAGCAGCCGATCGCGCAGGCGATCGTGGAGCAGCTCGATGACCTGCTCGAGAAGCACCGACGGATCAGCGCCCTGGGTGTAGCAAGCGCGAATCGCGGTGAGAACGCTCGCACTGTCACGCCTGCCGAGCGCGTCGACGAGGCCGCCGAGCTCCGACGCCGCGACGCGTCCGGTCAGACGGTCGAGAGCTTCCTCGGTGAGCCCCCCTTCGCAGAACGTGATCAGCTGATCGAGCAACGTCTGCGAGTCGCGCAAGCCACCTTTCGAGTAGCGTGCGATCTTGCGAAAGATGTCTTCGGTCCCGACGCGACCTTCTCCCTCGGTGATCTGCGTGAGGCGGCGGATGATCGCGTCCTCGTCGATCGGCTGGAAGTCGAAGCGTTGGCAGCGCGAGAGGACGGTGTCGGGAATCTTGTGAGCTTCGGTCGTCGCGAAGATGAACTTGACGTGCGAAGGCGGCTCCTCGAGCGTCTTGAGGAGCGCGTTGAACGCTTCGCGCGTCAGCATGTGAACCTCGTCGATGAGGTACACCTTGTACGCGCCGCGGCTGCCGGGTCGATTGACGCCTTCGATGAGCGAGCGGACGTCCTCGATACCCCGATTCGACGCGCCATCCATCTCGATGACGTCGATGTCTTGGCCCGCGTGGACGGCCGTGCAGACGTCGCATTCATCGCAAGGACGGCCCCACTCCTCCTCGGGCCGGCTACGATCCGCCGCGACGGGGCAATTGATCGCCTTCGCGAAGATGCGCGCCATCGACGTCTTCCCGACTCCGCG
>CAYZGY010000734.1:0-4390 GCA_964478085.1 uncultured Planctomycetia bacterium | reverse complement strand
CGATGAGCTCGACAAGAGCTGACGGTGCTCAAGGGGCGAGTGCGCAGGAATGAACGACCCCGGCGCGACCACCTGGTAGTGAAGCTCGACCGTTCCGACGCCGTCGGGGTCGGTGACGCGCGCGGTGATGGTCGCGCTCTCTTTCGACGTCGGTTGACGCGGCGCGTGTCGGACTTGACGAATCTGCGGCGGTACATCTTCCGAGAGCACCGAGTTCGGGGCGCCCGGCGATGGCGGTAAGTTGAACAGCTCTTCGAAGTCGGAGATCGCAGGCGCGAAGATCTCGAAGTCGGCCGAGGCGTCGCCACTGTTCGCGCTCGCGTTGAGCGCGTGAACGGCGATCACGTTACGCCCCTTGCGCAAGTACGCGCCCGGGCTCGTAATAAACACGTCGGTCCAACCAGCTTCGCTCGACGACCGCGCTCGGCCGTCGAACGGGATCTCGCCCGTCGGAGCACGTTGGCGCGAAACCTCGACGCCGTTGATCGAGACAACGGCGCCATCATCGAGATAGAACCCCATCATGAGGGAGATCGGAAGCTCGCTGTCCTCGGGCACGTGGAACTCCCGGCGCATGTAGAACGTCGTGTAGTTCCCACGCATGTCATCGAGGACCGTATTGTCGTCGTCGTCGCCGAAGCCGATGCTCGTCTGCCCTTCGAGCCAGGAGTCGTCGACCTCGAAGTCGGGCTCCCGCCACGTCGCGGGCGGCTCCGAGAGGCCCTTGCGATAACGCCAACCCGATTGCTCCCGCTCGAGAAAGTACACGCGTTCGGCGGGAAGGTTCGAGAGCATGCCCGAAGCACGCCAACTGCCGCCGAGGTTGTTGTCGAGAGACGGATGGAGGAGCTCCATCGAGCTACCGTCACCCGCCGAGAGGGTCGGCCACGGAAACGCGACCCCATAGTTCACCTGATCGCGGATCGTGCCGCTCGCGTCGCGAAGGACGATCCGCTCCCCGTCGTTGGACAATCTCCCCTCCCACGGTCCCAGCGCTCCTTCGAAGCCGAGTCCCGCTGCGAGCGAATCGGGGTCCTGCGCTACGACGAGACAGGAACTGGCGTCCAGGCTCGCCCCCTGAGGAAAGACGAAGTCGACACCGTTCGAGAAGAACCAATCCGAGAGATCGATCGAGTCCGCTCCCGCGTTGAACAGCTCGATGAATTCAAGTCGCCGTGTCTTATCCTCGGGCTCGTAGTGGATCTCGTGGATCACGATTTCCGAGCGGACCGTCGACAGACACAGCAACGCCGAAAGGGACAAGATCGCTCTCATCGAGTTTCCCCTGCCATCTGGAAGACCGAAACAGCGCACGGACACCCTCCCGGATACCGCCCCTGATCGTATCAGGTCATGAGTTCGCGAAAAACAGGTTCCGTGTCGATATGCGGAAGGAGCCGAGACCGATAGAATCACGGCTCGACCTCAGACACGGAAGAATCGCGATGTCAGTACAACGACTCTCAGCCGCCCTCACCCTCACGATTGTCCTCCTCTCCGTCTCCGGCTCGGTTCGAGCCGTCGAGAAGCCGAATATTCTCTTCATCATGGTCGACGACCTCGGCAAGGATGGAATCTCCTGCTACGGCGCCGACGGCATCGAGACACCCCACGTCGATCGGCTCGCGGCCAACGGAATGAAGTTCACGAACGCTTGGTCGATGCCGCAGTGCACGCCGACGCGCGTTACGCTTCTCACGGGCCAGTACCCGTGGCGCACGGGCTGGGCCAACCACTGGCACACGCCACGCGGGGGCGTCTGCTACTTCGAGTGGGAGAAGTACACGACGTTTGCGACCCTCGTGAAGCGCGCGGGCTACAAAACGGCGATCGCGGGCAAGTGGCAAATCAACGACTTCCGCCTCGAGCCGAAGGCGCTCGAGAAGCACGGCTTCGACGACTGGTGCATGTGGACAGGGTACGAAGCGCAGAATCCCCCGAGCGGCAAGCGCTTCTGGGATCCGTACATCCACACGCGCGAGGGAAGCAAGACTTGGGCGAAGAAGTTCGGGCCGGACGTCTACTGCGACTTCCTTATCGACTTCATGAAGCGCCATCGCGATGAGCCGATGTGCCTCTACTTCCCGATGGCGCTGACACACGGTCCGCTCGTGACCACTCCGAAGGAGCCCGACGCCTCGTCGAAGATGGGCAAGATGCACGCGATGATCCGCTACACGGATCACCTCGTCGGCCGTCTCGTCTCGACGCTCGAGGAGCTGAAGATCCGCGACCGCACGATTGTGATCTTCACGACGGACAACGGCACGAGTCGAGGCGTCCAAGGTCGCATCCGAGGTGATCGCCCGAGTGGCGGCAAGGCCTCGAAGTACGAGGGCGGTGTCTGCGAGCCCTTCATCGTCAGCGCCCCCGGTCTCGTCCCGAAGGGCGTCACGACGGACGCGCTCACCGACTTCAGTGATCTCCTTCCGACCTTCTGCGAGCTCGCCGGAGCGAAGGTTCCCGAGAAGCTCGAGATCGACGGAAGGTCCATCGCGCCGCTCCTCCTCGGCAAAGTGAACGACTCGCCACGCGATTGGATCCTCGCGCTCGGTCACGGCCCGGCTCGCCTCGACGAGAAGGGCACGCGAGGGAAACACGATTACGCGAGCCGCGTGCTGCGCGACAAGCGCTTCAAGGTCTGGGTCGGGACCGACCGGAAGATCGAGGCGCTCTACGATCTTCAGGCGGACCCGCTCGAGCAGAAGAACATGCTCGAGAGCGAGCGACCCGACGTCGCCGAGGCGAAGCGCAAGTTCCAGAAGCTCGTCGACGCCATGCCGACCAACGATGCGCGTCCGGCCTATCGACCTCGTGCCGCGAACGCCTGGGATCGCAAGTTCGGCGCATCGGCAAAACCGGCCAAGCCGAAGAAGAATCGTCAGGGACGAAAGAGCCGAAACCAAGGTCGCAAGGCGCGAAAGTCCGACGATTAGGCAGCGGCGAGTTTCAGCGACGAAGAGCTCCGGCGAATCGGCCGCTTGGACGCCGAATGGACTCTTCAACGGGCTGTTAAGACTCAGCGCTTCGTGAGCGTCGCGCTCGCTGCAGCGTCGAGCACGGCGACAGCATCGGCATCGACCGATCGCACGGCCGCTTCGGCTCCGGCGGCCGCGTAGGTCTTCGCAACGAGTCCCGCGATCCGTCCTCGCTCCCCCGCGATGACGAGTCGACGCGGTGCACACAGGGCGAGCATCGCCGGCACGCCGCCGTACTTGATCGCACCCGGAAAGAAGTCGAGATCGCGGTACGACTTCAGGCTCTCGAAGCGAAAGCCTGCCGTGTCGACGAAGATCGAGTCGATCTTCGCATTCGACACTCCACAGGCAAGAGCGACGTGTGCGCCGATCCCACGTGTTCCGATGACGCCCAGCGACTTCGCTCGCGAGTCGGCGCCGATGAACTCGAGGAGCGTCGAGATGTCGTGCACGCGTCGCGCGAAGGTCGTGTCGTTGTAGCAGAACGTGTACCCTGCGAACTCTCGGCGGTTCGCGACGACCGGAGCCTTGGTCGGCTTCCGACCATCGCGCAAGAACTCGCCCTGGAGATAGAGATCGGCCGTCAACACCGCGACTCCGGCATCGAGCAGCTTGGCGACCGCGGCGACCGGCTTGTCGTCGTCTCCGAAGAGACCATCCTTGCCTCGCCCGTCGACCCAGAGGACCACGTCGCCCTTCCAGCCGCTCTTCGGATGGAGCGAGACGAGCGGAACGACCTCGCCACGCGCCGCGACCTCGAGACGATCGGTGAACTCGAGATAACTGCCGCGATCGGCCTTGGTCCCTCGAACACGTTCGATCTCGCCGCTCGTCCGTAGGCCGACACCGAGGATCGCCTCGAAGGCTCCTCCGACGATGCGACGGAATTCGCCGATCCCCTTGGTCGAGAGCGCTGCGAGCCGAGTCGTCGAGATACGGTCGATGTCCTTGGTCAGAGAAGCCTCGTAGTCGTCACCGCCCGGCGGCTTCGGGAAGTCTCCTCCCCACACCGCACGCTCCTTCTCGTCGAGAGGCTTCCAATCGTTCTCGACGATCGGAGACTTCAGTCCGAGCTTCAGCTCGCGATTGAAGAGCTCGTACATCAAGCCGCGCGTCACGTAGTTGTAGTTGTGCGGAAACTGCAGGTGCGACGCGCACGAGACGCGATCGCGAACGCCGTAGAGCCCATAGAGCTTCTGCAGCGTCGGGTAGCCCTCGCGCATCATCGCCTTCGTCCAATCGTTCGCGGCGGTCATGCCTTGCGGCTTCGGCGCGAAGAGCGCGGTGAGCTCGACGTTGCCCGAGCCGACCCGCAGGAGCGAGCAGTTCTCACACGTGCAGCCCCCCTGCATCGACGTCGAGACCATGCCCTGCGGAAATGCGACGATGGGGCGATGGTCGATCGCGCAGAG
>CAYZGY010000733.1:0-4391 GCA_964478085.1 uncultured Planctomycetia bacterium | reverse complement strand
CGATCCACAGATCCTTCGCGTTCGCTTCATTCTCCAGGTCGACGATCTGGGTCTCGATGAGATCCTGAACGACCAGCCCGAGATCCGCATCTCGGGTGTTGAGAACTCGGAAAACCTCATCTGCAAGCTCTTCGTTCGCGTTCCGGATGACGCTCTGAAGCTCGCCGGCGAGATTCGGCAGATCTGCTATCAATGACTCCGAGAATGCCTCTTGTTCGGCGCGGTATTCGCGCTCGCAGACCGTGTACGGAATCGTCTCATCGCCGTCGTCCAATTCGTATTCGTCGACCGGCGTGGCGTCCGCATCTACTGTCTCGATCGCGTCTCCGTCCTCGAGTGCAGTCTCGTTGTCTCCGAACGATTCAAGACCGTTGATAGCGGTCTCCTCAGAATCGTTTCCTTCCTGTCCTTCGGTCTCCGTCGGAGCTTCAGATCCTGAAATCTGCTTCTCCAAGTCGGAAATCCGGCGGTCCCTGTGCGTGAGGGCCGTCTCGAGCTCGAGAACCCGCTCTGCTAAACGCTCCTGCAATACCAGCTGGAGCGCTTGATTGCGTGCCTCGAACAGCATCTCGAGTTGGCTGCTCAACGAATCGGTTGCGTCTTCGATCGAATTCGCAATCTCGATGGGTAGATCCTGGGGTGCACCCGACGCTGCTCGCGCCGCAATGGGCACGGTCAACGCCAGGATAGAACACCGAAGCCATGATCGTGAGTGTCTCATGGTGGTTTTCACGATCCTCCTCTCTGAGAAAGAAAGCTGCGGTTAGATAAACCAATTCACTCTCGTTTACTCGGAAGCCCCGGGCCTTATCTGAAGTAGAAATTGCCGGTATTGCTTCATTTTCCCGGCTCATCCGGAAATAGTGCTGGTTACCAGAACATGAGCCGAACGTTCCGATAATCGACGGTCGAATTGGATGCGCGAGATGGCGCGAATCTGGTAAGTCTGTAGTCTTCCTGTTCCCACGTGCAAAAGACAACCAGGAGGGTGCGATGGCCGACGAGGCCCCAGAGGAGAGAGTGTTCACCGAAGCGGAGATCGAGACGCGCCTGGCGGACCTGCCCGGGTGGGAGCTCCGAGACGGCTGGATTCGCCGCAGCTACAAAACTCCCGGCTGGCCCCATACCTTGATGCTCGTGAACGCGATCGGCTATCGCGCGGAAGCCGGATTCCATCACCCCGACCTGAACGTAGGCTGGGCCAACGTGACGGTAAAGCTCCAGACTCACAGCGCGGGTGGAGTCACGGAGAAGGACTTCGCGCTCGCGAAGGAGATCGAGGAGCTCGCGACCTGGCTCCCCGACTCGGACAGCGCCCTCGAGGGATTTCCCAAGAAGTGGATTCGCTGAAGGAAGCTCCAGAGAGCTCGAAGAGACCGGACGTCGTCGGATTCGTTACCGGACGCCTCGCGGAGTTCTCGCTGCGCTCGCTTCTCGAGAAGCTCGAGCCCGACCTCCCCTACTCGACACGCGTCGTTCGATTGAACATCGCCGTCGCTGCATTGATGACGTGCGATTGGGTCGCGCGAAAGATCTCGGTCGAACCGGAGATCACGAAGATCGTTCTACCGGGCTTCTGCAAAGGCGAGCTCGAGGTCGTCGAGGCCGCGACGGCGCTCCCCATCGAACGCGGACCGAAGGACTTGCGCGAGCTTCCCGAGTGGCTCGGTCGTCCACCCGAATCCGACACCTACGGTGAACACGACATCGATATCGTCGCGGAGATCAATCACGTTCCGCAGCTCGGCCTCGACGAAGTCTTGAGCGTCGCGAGAACGTACGCCGACGACGGGGCCGATGTCATCGACCTCGGTTGCGATCCGCACGGACCGTTCGAAGGCATCTCCGAAGTCGTGTCGACGCTGCGAAGCGAAGGCTTCCGAGTTTCCGTCGACAGCCTCGACCCTCGCGAGATTCGCCCTGCGGTCGAAGCTGGAGCAGAGCTCGTCCTCAGCGTCAACGCGAGCAACATCGATGTCGCGAAGGATCTCGACGCGGAGGTCGTCGTCATCCCCGATGAGCCGTCCTCGCTCGAAGGCCTCGATCGCAGCGTCGAGAAGCTCGAGTCGTGGGGAACGAAGTATCGGCTAGATCCGGTGCTCGAGCCGATCGCTTTCGGGTTCGCCTCATCTCTCGGACGATACATCGAAACGCGGCATCGATATCACGACGCCGAGATCCTCATGGGCATCGGAAACCTCACCGAGCTCACGGACTGCGACTCCGCGGGACTGAACGTCCTTCTCCTCGGCATTTGTCAGGAGCTCGGAATTCGCAGTGTGCTGACGACCGAGGTGATCTCGTGGGCTGCGACGTCTGTTCGCGAGTGCGACCTCGCGAGACGACTCGTCCACTTCTCGTGCTCGGAAAAGACGCTGCCAAAACATCGCGAGCCGCTGCTCCACCTCCTTCGCGACGCTCGAGTCTTCGAACATGGAGAAGACGTCCTCGAGAAGCTCGCGTCCGGAATCAAGGATGACAACTTTCGCATCTTCGCCGAATCGGGCATGATCCACGTCCTTTCGAGAGCAGGACATCTTCGAGGCGACGATCCCTTCGATCTCTTCGAGGAGATGGACGTCAAGGATCCGTCCCACGCGTTCTACCTCGGATACGAGATGGCGAAAGCCGTGACGGCGCTGACGCTCGGGAAAAACTACGTGCAGGACGAAGCTCTTCGTTGGGGCTTCCTCACGGTCGAGGAGAAGAGCCACCTCGAGAAAAAGAAGATGAAACGCGACGAGTCGGCCGACTGATGCGCGAACCGATCGAAGAGACCATCGAGATGACGCCGCTCGTACAGGAGCTATCGAACGCTCCCGATCCGTACGATGCGTTTCTCCGCTTCGCGGATTGTCCTCGCGTGCTCTTTCTCGACAGCGCCGCTCCGGAACGCGTTCACGGGCGATACTCGTATCTCGCCGCGCACCCCTCGCAGGTCGTCGTAGCGAATCAACGCTCCGTGACCATCGAGGTGGCTCGGAGCACTGACCTGGACGATCACCTCTACGTGGTGAGCAGGCAGCTTGCAGACGTCGATCCCTTCGATGTCGTCAAAGAGCAACTCGCTTCCTATCGAGCCGAGCCGCTTCCCGATCTCCCCCCGTTCCAAGGTGGCGCGGCCGGCCTCTTCAGTTACGGCCTCTCTCGTGTCTTCGAGAGAATCCCGGAACACTCGTTCGACGAGTTCGAGACGCCTGATCTCGTCGTCGGAATTTACGACTGGGTGCTCGCGTGGGACCACGAACGTGGGTCTTGTCATCTCCTCTCGTGCCCCATCGACTGGGACATGGGGCACAAAGAGCACATCGCGGCCCAGCGCGCCGATTCAGTTATCACGAAGCTCGAAGGACCGGCATCGGCTCCTCCCCCAGCGCGAACCGAAAACAGGATCCCGCGCGAGCGACTCGCGCCGTCCTGGCCCGTACCGAATCGAGCAGAGCTCCTCAGCGACTTCAGCAAGGACGACTACGTTCGTGCCATCGCGCGCGCCATCGAATACGTGCACGCAGGAGACGTCTTTCAGGTCAACCTCTCGCAACGTCTCCTCGCACCGCTCACGTCGACGTCGCTCGAGTTCTACTCCGCGCTTCGAAGAAACAACCCGGCACCCTTCGCCGCGTACTTCGACTTCGGCGACTTCGTCGTCGCGAGCTCTTCGCCCGAGCAGTTCCTGGGTCTCGACGGAGACGAGGTGGTCACGCGTCCGATCAAGGGAACACGCTCGCGCGGGTACACCGCAGAGGAAGAGATCTATCGACGGCTCGACTTGAAGGAGAGCGAGAAGGATCGTGCAGAGAACGTCATGATCGTCGACCTCCTGCGAAACGACCTCTCTCGAGTCTGCCTCCCGCACACGGTCACCGTCCCGCGACTCTTCGAGGTCGAACGACATCCGACCGTGCACCACCTCGTCTCCGAGGTGCGCGGCCAGCTGCGAGACGACTGCGGCGCACTCGACCTTCTGCGCTCTAGCTTTCCCGGCGGCTCGATCACCGGTGCCCCGAAGGTTCGCGCGATGGAGATCATCGCCGAGCTCGAGCCGACCGATCGTGGCTTCTACTGCGGAAGTCTCGCGTGGATCGCCTTCCACGGAGGCATGGGAAGCAGCATCCTCATTCGTACCGTGACACTCGGTCGCGGCTGGATGCAGCTACCGGTCGGTGGCGGAATCGTCGCCGATTCGAGCCCCGAAGCCGAGTATCAAGAAACGTTAGACAAGGCCGCGGGAATGGTACGCGCCTTGATCTGATCGCGGCTATCGCGAGAGTTCGCGAGCCTCGACGAGCTCGAGCTCGAGCAGCTGCTCGACGATCTTCTCGCGATCGACGGGCTTGACGACGTAGCCTTCGCCCCCCGCGCGGAACGCACCGCGAACATTCTTCGCGTCC
>CAYZGY010000732.1:3829-4396 GCA_964478085.1 uncultured Planctomycetia bacterium | reverse complement strand
ACCGCGTCGGCTCGGACGATCTGGCGTACGAGGCGCTCTTCGCGAGCGACCTCCGCATACTCGTGGCCGACAACGACACGGCAGGGATCGCGATCGCGAAGACGACGGAGACGCTGCGCGTCAACGAGGGGGCCGAGCCCGGCGACAGCCTCTACGAGGACAGCTACGAGATCGTCTTGACTCGGCCGCCCGAAGAGGACGTGCGCGTGACCGTCGGTCCGACGCTGCCGCGCGAGGACGAGCGACGCGCGGGCGGCCGCGGCCTTCTTGTCAACGGCGAGCCGGACGGCGCCACGCTGCTCTTCACACAGAGAAACTGGTTCGAGTCTCAGACCGTCGTCGTTCGAGGCGATCCGGACGACCTCGCTGAAGGCAACCGCTTCGTGACGATCCAGCACAGCGTCATCCAGGGTGGCAACGCGAAGGATGGCGGCGACTACGATCGACTGGCCGTTCCGACGGTCGTGGTCGAGGTCATCGACGATGACGCGGCCAGCGTTCGAATCACGCCGACGGGCGGCGAGACGACGGTCTCCGAGGCGGGGCTCTTCGCGGCCTCGGACTCCT
>CAYZGY010000732.1:0-3817 GCA_964478085.1 uncultured Planctomycetia bacterium | reverse complement strand
GCTCGACAAGCGACCGACCGGCACCGTCATCGTCGAGCTCGACGCGGGAGACGACGTGGTGCTCGACAGGTCCGAGCTCACGTTTACCACGACGAGCTGGGACGAGCCGCAGACCGTGATCGTGACCGCTGCGAGCGACGGGATCACGGAAGGCGTCCACTTCGATCGCGTCGTGCACGTGCTGCGGGACGAGTCCGTCGACGCCTTCCTCGGGGTCACGGCTGCCGACGTCGGCGTGGGGCTCGCCGCGGCGGTCAACGCGGACGACAAGTCCGGCTTCCGAGCCGAGGTGCAGGATGACGGCTCGGTGCGATTCGATCGGATCGACGGCGACGGCTTCACGGTCGAGTTCGATGGCAGCGAGACGCTCTCGCATGTCCTCTCGACGACGCCGACCACGAATGTCTTCGTCCGCGCAGACCTCGAGTTCCGCTCGAACGGCGCGAATCTCGACGGAGAAACCTGGAGCGTCGTGCTCAACGGTGACGCGTACGTGTATCGCACCTCGAACGGTGACGGCCTTGTCGAGGTGATCGCCGGGCTGCGTGCTTCCGTCGATGGCGGTCCGTTCGATGCGACGGTGGAAGGCGACTTGCTGCACATCGAGCCACTCGCGCCGCGCCGATTCGTCCTCGAGGGACCCGTCGAGCAGAACGACGTGTACAGCGTCGAGGTCAAGGGACGCGACTTCGTCTTCGTCGCCGGCAGTGGCGACACCGAGCTGACCCTCGACGCCGTCGCGGCCGGACTCATCGTCGAGCTCGAACGCGGTCCGTACCTTGCGGAGTACGTCGATGACGTGCTGATCGTCCGACCTGCGGTCGAGACGTTCTCCGTCGAGCTAGTGGGCCCGGACTCGATCACCATCGAGGATCCGGTCGCGGGCGACAGGAGCCCGACTCACTTCGCCAGCGCGCAGTTGAGCTTGTCCACTGTCTCGTCGACGCCGATTCCGGCTGGCGAGAGCTGGACCCTGGCTCTCGGTGATACCGAGTATGGATACACCGTCGGCACGAACGGAGAGTCGACGGTCATCGACTTCGTCGACGTGAGGATCACCGACGACGAGGCTCCCGGCCTGCTCATCACTCAGGACGGCGGCGACACGCGTGTAACCCACCCCCCCGGGCGAGTCTTCGTCGGAACGGGCGAGGTGACGCCGACGATCGGCGAGCTTCCGACCGTCGACGGAGCGACGTTGTTCCGGGCGGACTTCGGCACCGCGGAGATCGGCGAGACCGACATCAACAACTCGTTCGACACGGCTCAGAACATCGATCGAGGCCCGTGGAGCCGAAACGCGAACATCGAGATCTCGCGTGCGACCGAGCTGCCGCACATCACGATTCGCGGCTCCGGCGACGGCGAGACGGACTACTACACGTTCACGATCGACGACGATGGCCCCGTGGACGCGATCTTCGATGTCGACCACGGCTTCGAGACGGGCGACTCGATCCGCTGGGGAAGCAAGCTGATCCTCTTCGACGAGTCCGGCAGCGTCGTCGCCAATGATGGCCGCTTCTGGTCACCGTCGGGCGTTGGCGGAGCGGGAAGCAGCACGTATCGCGATGACTACTTGACCGCATCTCTTGCGGCGGGCACGTACTTCCTGCGCGTCGAGAACTCTGTTCCCTATCTCTCGTTCCTCGACACGGGTCGGGTCGAGAGCATTCCCGACGGCGTCACCTACGACCTGCACGTTTCGATCGAGAACCACGACACGGCGAGATTCCAGTTCTCCCCCAACCCCGTGCTCGAGAACGAGACCGGCAACAACGACGCGCAGAGCATCGACGATGACTCGCTGTGGTTCACGTTCTACGACAAAGAGATCGGCAGTCAGAACCACGGTGGCAGTATCAGCTCCGGAACGGCCTATGCCAAGGTGCTCGGCGCCGGTGACGGCAGCGTGGATGTCTACGAGCTCGTCGTCACGAGCGACATGCTCAATCCGCCGGATGCCGCCGAGGTCGTAGGCGACGAGGACGTGCGCCGGTACTACGAGTCCGTGGATCTGCAGTTGACGGGAACGGTGTCCGACGGTGATGTGTGGACGCTGCGACTGAGCGGCACGGACTTCGTCTACACCGCAGACGGTGACGATACGGTCGTTCAGGTGGCCGCGGGACTGCGAACCGCGATCGGCTCTTTCGGAAACTACACGGTCTCGCCCACTGGTTCCGCGGGGCTCCGTGTCAGCGACGAGAACGGCTTCCGCTTCGACGGGCTCACGCAAGAAGTGCAGGTTGCCGGCACGAGCACCGAGGTCGAGGCGTGGGTCGTGACGCTTTCCGGGACGCCGAGCCACGGGCAGACGTGGACGCTGACGCTGACCGACTCGAGCAACGAAGCGCAAAGCGCCACCTACATCGTCGGTATCGACGAAGATCTCGCCGACGTGACGCGAGGGCTCATCGACAATGGTGCCGCCGGATACAGCTTCCACGAGAGCGGCGGAGAACTCGTGGTCTTACGCGAAGACGGTCGGTCGTTCTCGGTCTCGCTCGATGTGATCCCGCCGGCCATCACGGGAGGCCAGACGAACACGGGTGCCGCGAGCCACTACTCCCTAGTCCGTCTCGATCTTTCGGGGCCGGCGACGGCCGGAGACACGTGGAGTCTCGAGCTGGACTCTTCGCCGGTCAGCATCACCGTCAGCGACTTCGATGCCGACACGGATGTGGATCTCGACGATGTCGGCTTGGCGCTCGCGGACGCAATCGACGCGGCCTACTTGCCGAGCTACGACAGTGCGACATCTACGCTGACGATCACCGCGAGTGGCGGCGTCGCGGTCGAGGCGCTGTCCGCGGGGCTCACGCTCGACGAGGCCGCGAGCACGATCAGTCATCGCAGAACAGTGGACGTACGACTCTCGGGCTCCGTGAGTCAGGGCGAGACCTGGACATTCACCCTGCGACCGCGCGGAGCCGCCGAGGACAGCAGGATGTTCATCGCGTCGGACATGAACTCCGACGGGCTCGTGAACACCGAGGACGTCGCGACAGGGCTCGCTGGCCTCTTCACGAACGCGGACGCTGCTGGCTCGACCGTGACGATCACGGACGAACGCGGTGTCGACGTCCGACTCTCCATCAGCCCCGCGATCGTAGACGGCACCGAGGACAGCGAGGGGGTGCCGTCGCAGCTCATCCGACTCGCGGATGACGACGAGACGATCAGCGAAGGGGACACGTGGTCGCTCGCGCTCGACGGCGCGGCGCCGATCTCGGTCGAGGCCGACGAGGACGACACGCTCGACGATGTGACCACCAAGCTCGCCGACGCCATCGGCTCTCCGTACATCGTCGCTCTGCTGGATCTGGATGGGGACAGCGTCGACGAGACCATCGCGATCCGTCGAGCGGACGGCGCGGACGTCGAGGTCGACTCCATCGAGCAGCTGCACGTAGACGCCGCGCTCGCGGACGGCACGGACGAGACCCCTTCGAGAGCTCACTACCTGGTCTCGGGCGAGGAGCCCCTGGCGATCGAGCTGACCTTGGGTGACGACTCGAGCTTCCCGTTCAACGAGACGTGGCGCGTGGTCCTCAACGGAGAGGAGTTCTCGTATGACGTGCCCGACGAGGACGGCCTGCCGGAGGCTGACCGAACGATGGCGTTCATCGCCTCGCAGCTGGCCCAGCAGATCGACAACGCACGATCCGCCAACGGCGAGGATATCTACGACCTTGCGGATTCGGACGGCACCAACTCGATCACGATCACCGCGCTCAAGGCCGGCCCGTACGACAGCGTCTCCGCCGAGGTGGCGCGCGGTGACGGTACGGTGGAAGCCGTCTTCGATATCGAT
>CAYZGY010000731.1:0-4405 GCA_964478085.1 uncultured Planctomycetia bacterium | reverse complement strand
CCACGAAGGCGCCCAGCTTGACGCCCGCTGTCGCCCGATTGAAGTCGCGATTCTAGCTTTCGTTGGTGAACATGTAGAAGTCGTCTTCCTCGGGTGGATCGACTCCACGGGCGACCCGAAGCACCGCGCGGGTCTGCTCCATGGAAGAACGCAAGAGCTCGGGCGACTTGGCCCGGACGGTCATGTTGACCGACCGCGGTCGACCGTCGTCGCCGGTCATTCCGTAGGCCTTCTGAAACACCGTGACCGGCATCAAGATATAGTTGTCGAAGTTGCCGCCCATTGCCGAAACCTTTTCTTCGAAGATCCCGATCACCCGGTACTTGCGGCCGTCAACCTTGATGGTCTTGCCTACCGGGTCGATGAACGGGAAAAGGGTCTCCGCCAGGGCATAGCCGATCACCGCAACGGCTCGGCCGACTCGCACGTCTTCGTTCGAGAGATTGCGGCCGAACTCGACGAAGTGCGTGTTGTTGGCCGGGTACTCCGGCGTACCGCCGCATATCCAAAGGATCGGCTCGGTGGATTCACCGTGATATTTCGCCGCCACGCCGAACTGCCACAACTCCGCGCCGACCAGGTCGACGGTCGAGACCTTTTCGCGAACGACGTTGGCGTTCTCGACGGTGATCGGCTTGCGCTTCTGGATCTCGCGCCAGTCTACGTTGTTGCGAAAATTGCCGCGGGGCCACTTCTGAACCTGAAAGGTCTGGGTGCCCAGCACGCTCATCTCTTGTTCCATAGCAACCTGGACCACGGAGATGCCGGTCATCACCGCAATGATCGAAGCCACGCCGGCGACGATTCCGACCAGGGTCAGGAACGACCGCAACTTGTGCGCGCGAATCGCGGACAGTGCGATCCAGAAGGCCTCAAGGCTTCCCATGCCGTCTCCTGAGGATCCGTATCCAATGTCTCGGAAGCCGAATGGAGCATGAGTCCCTAGTCATAGCGCAGGGCCTCGATTGGATTCAGTCGCGAGGCGCGTAACGCCGGGATCAGACCCGACGCCACGCCCACGAGAATCGAAACGCACAGGGCCACCACGACAATTCCCATCGAGATCCGCGCCGGCATGACCATGGCGTTGATCAAGGCGGTAACTCCGAAGGCGGCCAGCAACCCGACGCCGCCGCCGACCAGGCAGATCGCCGCCGACTCGAACAGGAACTGCGCCAGGATCGAACGCCGCTTGGCTCCGATCGCCTTGCGGATGCCGATTTCCTGTGTGCGCTCGGTGACGGAGACGAACATGATGTTCATCACTCCGATCCCACCGACGAACAACGAAATTCCGGTGATGATCATGCCGATCAGCACAACGATACCCATCACGTTGTTGAACATCTCCACCAGCGAGCCCATGGTGTTGATGGAGAAGTCGTCTTCGTCGGTCGGGGCCAGCTTGCGGATTTTTCGCATCTCGCCGATCACTTCGTACTCGAAGTCATCCAGCGTGACACCCGGCGGCGCCTTGACGGCGATGTTCAGGTCGCGGTTCGTTCCGCCGAACGCACGGACGAACGAAGTGATGGGGACGAAGATTTGGCTGTCGAAGTCGGGCCCGCCGAAGAAGCCGGCACTGCCCTGCTTCTCCATCACTCCGATGACACGGAAACTCTGCCGGCCGATGCGGATTTCCTTCTGCAGCGGATTCTCGTTCCCGAACAGCCGCTCGTGAAGCGAGACGCCGATGACGCAGACGTTCCTCTTGTAGCGTACGTCGAACGAAGTGAGGAAGCGTCCGTATTCCGGCAGCGACGACGAGACTAACATGTGCCTGTCGGTGGTGCCGATGATCGATGAGTTCTCGATGATGGTCGACCGGTACTTGATCGACTTCGAAGTGTCGGCAGTGGGGTTGACGGCCCGCGCCGTCGTCAATCTGCCGGTCAGTTTGTCGACGTCCTTCAGCGTCACCGCCGGCCGTCCACGGAACTCGAAGAAGTTGCCCCGAATCACCCAGGGCATACGCGACACGTAGAGCACGTCCGAGCCCAAGGCCGATACGCTTTCCCTGAACGAGTTCCGAATGCCGTTGGCGGCGGTCAATGTCGTCACCACGCCGACGATTCCGATGACGATCCCCAGCGTGGTCAGGATTCCGCGGGTCTTGCCGGCGCGAATCGCTGCAAAGGCGATCCGTAGCGATTCGGCGAGTTCCAGGAGCGGTCGCACGGCCGTGCCCTACGCAGCGTCTCGCGTCACGGTGTCGCTTTCGATCTTGCCGTCGTGCAAGCGGATGATCCGCCTGGCGTGGCGGGCCATGTCGTCCTCGTGGGTCACGAGTAGGATCGTGTTACCGGAGGCGTTGAGCTCGTCGAAGATGGTCATGATCTCCATTCCCGTTTTGCTGTCCAGGTTGCCGGTGGGTTCGTCGGCCAGGAGGATCGACGGGCTGTTCACCAGCGCCCGGGCTATGGCCACTCGTTGGCGCTGGCCCCCGGAGAGCTCCGAGGGGCGATGGTGAATGCGATCGGACAGTCCGACACGTTCGATGGCCTCCTCGACGATCTTGCGACGCCGGCCCTTGCGTAAGCCGCCATAGATCAGCGGCAATTCGACATTGTGGAACAGGTCCGAGCGCGGCAGCAGGTTGAAGGTCTGGAAGACGAAGCCAATCTTGCGGTTGCGGATCTCGGCCAACTCGTCGTGCCCGAGGGAACTCACGTCCTCGCCGTCGAGGATGTACGTCCCGGAGGTCGGCGTGTCGAGACAGCCCAGTACGTTCATCATCGTCGACTTCCCCGAACCCGACGGCCCCATCAGGGCAACGTATTCCCGCGGCTCGACGGAAAACGACACCCCGCGGAGCGCCGGCACCTCGACGCTCCCCATCTTGTAGACCTTGGTGATATCGGTAATGCGGATGGACATCGCGGGATCCTCGTCGTGAGTCATTCGGAATCGCCGCCGGTCGTAGCCTCGGACACGAGGACCTCGGAGCCGTCCTCGAGGTCGCGGCTGATCGCGCGATAGTTGCCGATCACGATCGTCTCACCCTCGGCGAGACCCTCGACGATCTCGATGTGGGTCTCGCTCTGGATGCCGGTCCGCACGGGCCGCGCCTTGGCCGTGCCGTCTTCGACCACGAATACCAGTTCGACGAATCCGTCCCTGTCGGGTTCCCACGAGTGCTCGCTGTCGCCGGCGGAGCCGGCCGCAAACTGCTCGGCGGTGCGAACGGCCACGGCCTGGATCGGTACCCCGAGACCGCTCTCGCGCACGTCGGTAACGATGTCGGCGGAAGCCGTCATTCCCGGCCGCAACTCGGACAACGGGTCGTTGATGGTGATCTTGACCTCGAATTCGGTCTTTTGATCGGTGGTCCCGGAGCCCGTCAACGTTGCGGTGTTAGCGATCTCGGTAACCTCGCCCTTCAGCACGAGGTCGGGCAAGGCATCGACCTCGATGGTCGCTTCGTCGCCGAGAGATACGGAAACGATATCGTTCTCGTCAACCTGTACCTGGGCCTCCATCCCCTGGAGGGTCGAAATCACCAAGATGATGTCCTCCTGGAACTGCGAGCCCAGGGCGATCTCGCCGACTTCCTTGTTCAACTGGCTGATCGTTCCAGCCATCGGCGCATAGATGCGGGTCTTGGACAGATCGTCTTCCAGTTGCTTCAGGTTCGCACGCGCCTGCAGCACCTGGTCCCGTGCCGCATCGTGGCGCGCCTTCTCAGCCTCGAACAGCGATTCCGCCGCATCCAATTGTGCCTGGGTCTCGAGGTCGGCACGGAACAGGTCGCGTGCGCGGACCAAGTCCTTCTCGGCCTTGGTCATGTTCTCGCGCGCGACGCTGGTGTTGGACTGCGCGACCCGCAGATTGGCCTGGGAACTTTCCACCGAGGCCACGTATCGCTCGCGATCCAGCTCGATCAGCGGGGCACCCTTCTCCACCCAATCCCCTTCGTCGACGTGCAGGCGCTTGATCTTGGCGCTGACGTCCGCACTGATGTTGACCTGCGTCATGGGCTGAATGCGCCCGGTGGCGGTAACGGTCTGAACGATCCGGTTCAACCCCGCGGGTTCGCACTCGACCTCGATCCCCGTGGGGCCCATGTTGCGCATCTTCAGCGCCACGACGGCCCCGCCGGCGGCGACGACGATCACCAGCGCGATGAGGAACCATTTCTTCATGGATCGATTCTCGGACTCTCTTCAGAAGCTCGCGGTCACGACCTGCGTACAAAAAAAACGGTACCCCCACTCGATCGGTTTCATCCAGCGCAGCGCTCATTGGGGGGTTTTCGGCAATATTCGACGGGCTGTGATCTGGCACAGTTGGGTATTACCGACGAAAAAACATCGATGTCGGACGTACCGTACCCGCGATACACCGAGATCGTAGCTGGTGATAGGAACTCTCGCCCCAGCCCCCTCCAGAACCCGAGCTCTCTCGG
>CAYZGY010000730.1:0-4411 GCA_964478085.1 uncultured Planctomycetia bacterium | reverse complement strand
AAAGGGCTTGGAGCCCGCCGACGTGGCGAGTCTCTTCAAGTCGGCCACGACCGTGACGTCGTCGAGCTCGCGAAGCCGACGATGGGCGCTCCCACGAACCCAGCCGTTCGGGTGCTCGAGCGCACGAACGAGCTTGCGAGGATCATCCTGGGCAGCGCCTGGAAGCGCGAACTTCGTCGCATTTTTGTGCTGCACGCGCCAAACTCGACCCATGTGATGATCACGATCCGGGCGCACGGCCGCGTTGTTGGCCCCGTGCTTCGGCCCACGGGTGTCGTTGTGGACAACCGCCTGATTGTAAAAGTCCACCACGTAGAGCGCCCCATCGGGGCCCACTCGCGAATGGATCGGCCGAAACCAAAGGTCCAGCCCGCCGATGAACTCCCGCTCCGAATCCCGCGACGCGACGAACGTCGCCCCTTGCGGCCGCAGGAGATCGACGTGGACGATGTTGATCGTCGGCTCGCACAGAAAGTGAGCCCCGTCGAAACGGGCGGGCCACGCGCCCCCCGTGTACACCGTCGAGCCCGACACCGCGGTGAACCCGCCGACCTGATCGATCTGCACGTAAGTCTGCTTCCGATCCGTCAAGAGCGGGAAGGACTTTCGGTGGTCCATGATCGCCTGAAAGCTCGCCGTCGCACCGACCTTGCCGCGAGCCAAGACACTCTCCGGCAGCACGACGTGGTTGATGTGATCGCCGCTCGTCGCTTGCGTGAAGAAGAGCTCGTTGTCCCAGGAGAAATCCATCCCCCACGTGTTGCTTCCCTTCGAGCAGATCTGCTCCATCGCGCTGCCGTCGGGAAGAAAGCGGATGATCCCCGAGCTGAGGCGACCGAAGTCTCTCTGCCCGTCGCCTGACCTCGGATGCCCCGCGCTGTAGCCGAGCGTCGCGTAGATCCACCCGTCCATTCCCCAGCGCATGTTGCTGACGACCGCGTGCGAGTCCCTCGCGCCGAATCCGACGAAGAGCGTCTCTTTGCGGTCCGCCACCCCATCGCCGTCCGTATCCCGCAGGTGGTAGATGTCCGGCGCCTGCGTGACGATGACGCCGTCCTCGTGATGAACGAGACTCGTGACCAGCTCGAGCCCCTCGTAGAAAACGGTCTTTCGATCCATCACGCCGTCATCGTCGGTATCCTCGAGGAAGGAAATGCGGTCCCGCGCAGGACGAACCTCCTTCCCCGCGACGACACGGAGCGAACCTTGCCGACGCCGTGGCGCGATGACGTCGTCGTTGGGGTGGACCCTACGGCCACCGGGGTACTCGGGCGTCTCCGCGAGCCAAAGCCGTCCTTCGGTGTCCCAGTCGATCGAGATCGGCTTCTCGATCAAGGGTTCGGAGGCGACGAGCGTGATCTCGAATTCGGGATGAACCGAGATCATCGAAGCCGATCTCTCTGGGCGAGTCGGACCACCCGCCGGGTACAGCAGGCTCGCCTTCTCTTCAGCGTCGAGGAGCAGATCCGCTTCGCGTCGTGCAGACCAAGCAAGACCGCGGAGGAGCAGCGCCCTCACGTGCGGCAGCTCGAACGTCGCGTATTGGTGGCCCAAGAGGCAGACGAAGGCTCGGTGTGCGTTTCTCTCGTACACCCACATCTGCGGCACGATCTCGTACACTGAAGGGTGTGCGCGCCCCGCCTTGGCGGCGCGTCGATCGGGCTTGTAGGCCGCGGCGAGCACTCGCGCGTCGGGCTCGAGGTGTAGGTCGTAGTAGATCTCGTCATCGATGTCGAAGTTCGACGCGCCCCTCGAGATCGGGTGCTCTCGATCGATGAAGTACCAAGACACATCCCCCTCGTACCACTTCGAGCGGCCGTGCTCCCAGGAGCCGCCGACGACGCTCTTGAACCATTGCGGGTCGTCGCCACAGATCGCGTCGTGAATCACGACCACGCCTCCGCCGCGCTCGAGGAAGCGGTCGAGATCTCTGCGCTCAGCGGCGGGAACACTCCCGCCGTTGGCGCAGTACAGGACGAGCACGTCGGTCCGTCGAAGCTGGTCCGCGGTCGGGAAGTTCATCCCTCCGTCACAGAGTGCGCCGCGCTGCCGCAGAAGCTCGGTCGCTTCGCGAAGAAATCGCGGATGATCGTGCTGTCCGGGCCCATGTGTCTTGACGCCCGCACGAATAAATACTCGGACAGGCTCCCCCCCTCGAATATCCGTAGAGCCAACGATCGAAAGAGCGAGGAGGACCAGGGAGATTCGCGTGGTCATGACAGCAACACCAGAGGTACGATCGAAAGATGACACGAGCGACGAGAGCGCCATCGTGGGTGATCCGGTCCGAGCCCTCCGTGACTCTGGTCACACCGAAACGCGAAGGGACGCTGTAGGGTGCCACAGTGCCGGTCTTGCTCGCCACGAGACGCCCACTGTCTTCCAGAATCTCCGTCCCTCAACGAGAACATCCACATGCCGAATCCATGGACCGGGAGAGGAAATCCCTACACGCGAGAAGAGGTCGTCGAGCGACTGAACGCCACTCTCGACCGCGGTGAACCGATCATCGCCGCAGGCGCCGGAACGGGCATCAGCGCGAAGTTCATCGAGAGAGGCGGCGCCGACCTCCTGATCATCTACAACTCGGGTCGCTTCCGCATGTCGGGCCACGGGTCGACGGCAGGTTTGATGGCCTACGGCGACGCGAACGCCGTCGCGATGGAGATCGGCGAGCACGAGGTGCTTCCGGTGGTCGACGAGATTCCGGTGATCTGCGGTGTCCACGCGACGGATCCGCGACGGCGAATGTGGCACTGGCTGCTCCAGGTCAAGGAGATGGGCTTCTCCGGTGTCAACAACTTTCCGACTCACTGCATCGTCGACGGTCACTTCAGAAACGTGCTCGAGGAGACCGGTATGAGTGTCGAGAAAGAGATCGAGATGGTCGCCCTCGCGCGAAAGATGGATCTCTTCTCGGTCGTCTACGTCGCCACGGCTGACGAAGCCAAGTCGATGGCGAAAGCCGGGGCGGACGCGATCATCGCGCATGTCGGAACGACGATCGGCGGCTCGATCGGCGTCACCGACGCGACGTGCACGATGGACGACGCGGTCGAGCGAACGCAGACGATCATCGACGCCGCCCGACAGGTGAGGGACGAGATCATCTTCCTGTCGCACGGCGGGCCGATCTCGACGCCCGGGGACGCCGCGGAAATCAACCGGCGCACGGACGCGGTAGGGTTCGTGGGTGCCTCGAGCCTGGAACGCATGGCCGTAGAAGAATCGCTGACGGAACTGACTCGACAATTCAAGTCGATCCCAGTCAAAAGGGACTGACCCGCTCCGAGATCTCGCGCTCCTTCCCGAGAGCTGCACAAGAACGAGCGACACCGTGACTTCAGGCACAGCCGCACGACGATTCGATGCGGCTTCATCGAGACTCGTCCAAGCGTGATCGGATCGCGCGAGAGAGAGTTTCGAAGGAGCATTTGATGATGAAGCCGTTGCTGTCGCCGTCGTCCGTCGCCGTAATCACCCTTCTCGCGTACGTGAACACGTCCGCCTCGCCACCCACGAACAGAGGCACGGGTGTTTCAGCCGGGACGGTGGAGGAAGAGCTCGTCGTCGAGTACGAAGCTCTGCTTCGGGATCTCGATCGACGACAGCGGTTCGCGGCGTACGCGAATCAAACCTCTCATCGACAGGCACTCGTACTCGAGCAAGACCGCGACCCACTCGACGTCGTTCTTCGTCGGACCGAGGCCTTGCTCGAAGATCTCAAAACGACGCCGAAGGCTCCGTCGCTCGATGATGAGGATCGCCGCCTCGCAGCCCTTCGGAAGGAGGCGTCGAGTACAGAGGTCGGGGACCGTGACCGCCGACGCGAGCTTTTCACGGATGTCGCGAGAGTCCGCCGCAAGATCGCGTTCTCCAATCCGCTACTCGATTTCGACGAGTTGCTCTTCATCACCCGCCATCGCTCCGGCTTCAACCACATGTGCGACCAGTACTATGGCGTCAACGCCAAGCCAGGAGGAGGAATCTACGTGATCTCGAAGCCCTTCGGCTCCGATCCGAAGGTCCGTGACGTCCTTGCGAAAGCGCTCGTCGAGAACGGTCGACTACGTGGAGCGAAGCTCGAGGGCGGCTCGTTCCTATCGCCCGACCTTTCCTTCGATGGGGAGACTATTCTCTTCGCGTACGTAGAGTGCGAAGGTGATTCGAAGCATCGAATGCACACCGACCCCGAACAGGGGCACTGGTCCGACAGGCGCTCTTACCATCTCTTCAAGGTCGGAGTCGACGGTAGCGGGCTCGAGCAGCTGACGGACGGAACGTGGAACGACTTCGACCCCTGCTGGCTGCCGAACGGCCGAGTCGCCTTCATTTCAGAGCGCCGCGGCGGATATCTCCGCTGTGGCCGCGTGTGCCCCACGTACACGCTCCACGACATGCGTACGGACGG
>CAYZGY010000729.1:0-4422 GCA_964478085.1 uncultured Planctomycetia bacterium | reverse complement strand
CGCCTTGACGATCGCCGCCGCACGAGAGCGAGTCGTGATCTCGTTTCAACGCGCGGACAACTCGGGACGCAAGCAAGCTCGCTCGAGCGCGCTGCGCGAGGTCGCCCGCATCTTTCACGGCCGAGCCGACGTCGCCGCGCTTCTCGACGAGTCGCCTTCCGCCGCGTATCCATCCATCGAGTCGCCGCCCATCCGTGTTCCGGCCCACCCTGGCGATCGCGCGCTCGCACTCGCGTCGTCTGCGCGCATCGGGCTCCTCGCGGGAGACGAGGCCGTCGCCGCGACGAGCCTCGCGTCCCGACGCCCGACCGACGCGGGACGCGCGGCGATCGACGAGATTCTCGGAGGCGACGAGATCCTCGGACGCACGAAGACGGGCTCGCAGCGCTGGTTTCGTTCCAGCCTCGACTGGGTCGACGTTCTCGAAGCGTACGACGTGGCGGACGGTGTCGCCGACGGCAACACGCACCTCTCGGCCGTGACGGAGAGGCCGATCTTCGCGACTGCCTTCGAGCGTCTCTTGCGTTGCCCGCTCTCGTATTTTCAGCGCTACGTCCTCGGCGCGCGCCGCGTCGAGGAAGAGCCCCGCCTCGATCGATTCGACGAGAACCTCCTCGGCAACGCGGTTCACGCAGCGCTCGAGAAGCTCTACGAGGAGCTCGCCCACGCGAGCTTCTTCGACGCCGCATCGAGTTCGAGCGCAGAACGGGATGAGGAACGCATCGCCGAAGCGATCGCGCGACTCGAAGAGCTCCTCGGGGAGGAGCTCGACAGCGCGATCGGGCCTTCTCGGCAGCAACTTCGGGGACTCGTCTCAATACTGCGAGCGAGGTGGACCCGCGTCCTTCGTCGTGTCGCACGGCGCGATCTCTCCGAGCTCCTCACCGCGAACGCGGAAGACCTTCATCTCGAAGGCGAAGTGCGCGTACCGCTGCGTTTGCGTGTCGACGAGTCCTCCCCTTCGGTCGAGCTCGTCCTCGCTGGTCGCATCGATCGCCTCTGGCGTTCGACGGACGACACTTTCATCGACGACTTCAAGACCTCGGGAGATCTCAAGAAGAAGCTCGCACCGTCGGCGATTCTCCAAGGGCAGGACATCCAACTCCCGCTCTACCGCGAGCTCATCGAGTCGCTCGGACCCAGAGACGGCGACGCGCCGGGGAAAGTTCGTGCACGCCTCCTTGGTGTCGGACCGTCGAACGAAGGCGATCCGCACGAGCTCAAGAACGACGCGCGGCTGAGTGAAGGGCTTCAAGAATCGCTCGCGGTCGCGGCGCGGCTGCTCGAAGACGGACGCTTCCCCTTCCGCGACGAGCCGCATCGCTGCGGATACTGCGAGTTCCGGCGAACCTGCCGCCGCTCGCAGGAGCCGAGCATCGAACGACGGGAGAACGATCCGGCGCTGCGCGACTTCCGCGACATCGCGAGGAAGAGCTCACGCGGCGCCTACACGCTCGCCGAGTTGCGGGAACGGGCTGGAGGCAGCCAGGGATGAGCCAGGGATGAACCAGAGATGAACCAGAGATGAACCAGAGATGAACCAGAGATGAAGCAGAGATGAAGCTCATCGACCTCCAAGACCGTGTCCGTGCTGCGAGCGACCTCGACACGAACCTCGTGGTGACGGCAGGCGCCGGCACGGGAAAGACGAGCCTCGTCGTCGAGCGGCTCCTCCACCGCATCCTCGAACGCAACACTCCGATCGAGAAGATCGCCGCGATCACGTTCACTCGCAAGGCTGCCGCGGAGCTTCGCGAACGTCTCGAGGATGCGCTCGAGCGCGTCTCGCAGCTCTTCTCGGAGGCAGGGAAACCATCAACGGAAGGCACGAGTCTCGACGCGGGCAATGAATCCGATCGCGTCTTCGAGCGACTCTACTCGCAGCACTCCGATGACCACTCGGCAAAGGAATCTTTTCGTGAAGACGCCCTGCGCCGCGCGCGCGCAGCGCTCGAGTCCCTCGACGACGCCCCGCTCGGCACGCTCCACGGAATGGCAGGCGACCTCCTGCGTCGCCACCACGAAGCCGCCGGCGTCGACTCCGGCTACCAGGTCGACGAAGACGGCAGCGCCTTCGACGAGATCTTCGGGGAGCACTGGCAGGCCTTTCTCGAGGATGACACGAATCGCGCGGAGGAGTCCGAGGATCCCGAGCATGCCGAGCGTTGGTCTCGCGTGCTCGAGCGCATCTCGCTCTCCGACCTGCGAGCGCTCGCCGCGCGCCTCGTCGGTTTCGGCATCCCGCTAGCGGCGATCCGGTCCGAGACCCGAGACGTTCAGGTTCGCCACCTCGCAGAGATCGCGCAGGACCTCGCGAGCGAACTCGGGTGGATCCGCGAGCGAGTCCTCCCGATCGAAGGCGTCAACAAGAAGCTCGAGGGAAGCGTCGAGACGGCCGAGACTCTCGTCGGAGAGCTCGCCGAAGGCAGCCTCACGGAAGCGCGCATCAAGAATCTCAAGCTACCGAAAACGCCGACACTCGGAAAGAGAGCCGAGGTCGAGCCCGACGAGGCCAAGCGACTCGAGAAACGGCTTCAGCGAGCCTTCGTGAGACTCCATGCTGCTGCACGACTCGACACCACGATCGGCGACGAGCTGACGTCGATTATAGAGCGATTCGTCAGCGACTTTCGTCGCGAGTTTCTGCGGCGCGGCTACGTTTCGAACGACGCGCTCATCGTGCTCTGTCGCGATGTCCTGCGTGATCATCCCGAGGTGCGACGTGCCGAGAGCGAACGCTTCGAGCACATCCTCGTCGACGAGTTCCAAGATACGGATCCGGCCCAGTACGAGATCGTCTTCTTTCTCGCCGAAGATCCGGAAGCGAAGGCGGCCCCTGCGAGCGATGCGTTCTCGGCGAGCCTGATACCCGGCAAGATCTTCATCGTCGGTGACGCCAAGCAGTCGATCTATCGCTTTCGCGGAGCGGACATCGACGCGTACCGGCGAGCGGTCGCGGCGGTCGAGCGCGAGGGAGGCGCCGTGCTGACCTTGCGCGCCAACTTCCGCAGCGTGCCGAATCTCGTCGAGCCGCTCAATCGGCTCTTCGACACGTACTTTGACGGCGCGAGCGATTCCTCGGTCGCGCTCGACCCGTCATTCGACCCGCTCGAGGCGCAGCGGCCCGCACGCGAGCAGGCGGCGATTCGCGTCTGGTCGGTCGGGGAAAGAAACGAGGTCGCCGACGTTCGACGCAGGACCGAGGCGGAGATCACGGCCGCGTGGATTCGAGAGCGGATCGACGCCGGCTCGCTTCGGCCACGCGATGTCGCGATTCTCCTGCGCTCGATGACGGGCGTCGACCCGCTCTTGCGAAGCCTGAGACGCTGGGGCGTGCCGTACCTCGTCGAGTCGGGTCGCGGATTCTACACGCGCTTCGAGGTCGAGCTCTTCCTCGCGCTCCTGCGCGTCGTCGTCTCGCCAGCCGATCCGATCCCGCTCCTCGCGTGCCTGCGTTCTCCGCTCGGCGCCGTGCCGGACCGCGAGCTCCACCTCCACGCTCTCGCCGTGCCCGAGCGTGATCGGCGTTGGCGGCTCGACGCGGAGGTCTCGCAGAGCGACTGCCCACGCCTCTGGGCGGCACTCGCATCGCTTCGAGACTTCGTCGAGCGGCATCGCGACGCGCCGCTCGACGTCGTCGCGCGAGCGATTCTCGAGGAGACGCCGCTGCGAGTCTCCTTCGCCGCGTCGCACGAAGGCGCGCAGAAGCTCGCGAATCTCGAGAAGGTCGTGCGCACGATCATCGAGCTATCGTGGGACGGACAACACAGCCCCGAGCAGATCATCGCACGCATCGAGCTCGAGGAGGGACGAACGCGTGGCGAGGGCGACAGCCCGCTCTCGGACGAGTCGCTCGACGCGGTCGGCGTCCTCAGCATGCACGCGTCGAAGGGGCTCGAATGGCCGGTCGTGATCCTCCCGTACTTGATGCGCTCGCATAAAACAGGCAACGGCGGGGTCGAGCTCCACCTCGCGGCTCCGATCGGCGACGCCTCAACGTGCCAGGCGAAAAACGGCAGGCCAGGAGATTTCGGGCTGTCACTCCGCGTCTCGAAAGAGCTGCAGACGCCAGCTGCCCTCCGGCGATCCGCTCTCGAGGAGGCTCACGAGCGGGCCGAGAACAAACGTCTCTTCTACGTCGCGACGACGCGCGCGCGCGACGAGCTCGTCTTCGTCGTCGGCTCGCCGGGCCGCGGCGCGCCTCCGGGGGTCGAGCCCCTCGAGCACTGGGGTTACGAGATCCGCGGAAACGCGTTCCCGGAGAGCGAGTCGTTTCTCGGAGGCGCCGTTCTTCACGAGCGCATCGAGAGGCCACCGAAGCTCAAGTCTTCGCGCGCGGCCGAGACCGACGCAGCGATCTTCTCGAGCGCGGCGACTCGGTTCCTCTCCGCACGCGATCGATTCATCGCACGACTCGGCGAG
>CAYZGY010000728.1:0-4427 GCA_964478085.1 uncultured Planctomycetia bacterium | reverse complement strand
GAGCGGGTCGCCCGATTCGTCGCTCGCGCCTCTCGCCTCGAGCCTGTACGTGCCTTCGATGCCGCCAGGGGGACCGGAGACCTCGAGCGACTCGACGTGCGTGTCGCCGCTCTCGGGGCAGTCGTTCGGCTCGGGAATCAAGGCGGCGATCTCATCCTGCGAGAGCGCGTGGTTGTACACCCGGACGTCGTCGATCGCTCCGCGGAAGAAGTTCTGCGGCTGCGTGCTCAGTCGACAGCCGAGGGAGCTGCGATCGAGCTGGATCGCGGGTCTCTGGTGGGGGAACTCCGTCGGGTCGCGAATACCGTCGACGTAGAGCGTGATCGAGTTGCCGTCGACGACACAGGCGAGGTGGTGCCAGGTGCCGTCGAAGGGTTCCAGGAAGGAATCGACGCGATCGATGAGCGTGCGGCCCCGCCCGTCGCGCAGGAGGAGGTTCGCCCGGCCCGTCTTTCCGTCGAGATCCGTGCTGATCGCGAAGAGCGGCGTGTCGGTCGTGCTCGAGGCCTCGGCCCAGACGGTTCCTTCGCGTTGCGGAGGCCCCTGCACCCACAGGGCGATCGTGTGAGCGCGGTGGAGCCGAAGCGGCAGGCTCTCCCGCTGCTGTGCCTCGAAGCACGTGTCTTCGAGGGCGAACCGTAAAGCTCCTTCGGGCTTGCCGTCGAATCCTGTCGTGAACTCGATCTCGGGAGTCTCGAACGGGATCAGGTGGTTGAGGCTCGGCTGCGCGTCGAAGAGGTCACCGTCGAGCCGCCAATGCGAGATCTCGCGTGGCTCTTCTGCCGCGACGTCGAGCTCCTCGACGCACTTCGCGTCGGGGTGGACGTCGGCGCAACCTTCGTCGTCATCGACCGTCGCCGAGAGGATCCACGAGCCCTCCTCGAGGCTGAATGTCGCGTGGCTCTCGCGCTGCGGGCCGACCTCGAAGAGCTCGCCGCGCTCGGCGCCGCCGGGGCGCTCGGCGCGAAAGGTGAAGAAGACCGTGTCGCCCGATTCGTCGATCGATCCCTCGACGCGCATCGTGTACCGGCCGGGCGTCGCGTCGAGCGGTCCTTCGACGAGAAAGTCGCCACAGATCGTGTCGCCTTCGGTCGGACAGCCGACCGTGACGTGCTCCGTGCAGGTCGCGTCGTCGGCGACGTCGTCACAGTCGAGATCGTCATCGACGGTCGCGGTCACCATCCACTCGCCGTCGGGCAGCTCGACGTCGAAGCGCGGGGATTCGTTCGGACCGAGCTCGAGAGCGCGCCCCTCCCGGTTCTCGGCGCGGAGCGAGTACAGGATCGTGTCGCCGGACTCGTCGATCGCGTCGGCAACCTCGAAGCGGAAGGTCCCGCTTCCGCCGTCGCGGGGGCGTGTGACGATCAAGGTCCCGCAGTGGGTATCGCCTTCTCTCGGGCAACCGACGAGAACCGGACCGGCCCGACACGTCGCCGTGTGGTGGAGGTCGAAGCAGTTCGGGTCGTCATCGACGATGACGGAGAAGTTCCACGTGCCGGTGTCGAGCAGGAAATCGGCGGCGGGCTCGGGCTGTGGTCCGATCACGACGGTATCTCCCGCGTCGCTCTCGGCCAGGAACGTGTAGCGGATCTCGTCTCCCGAATCATCGACGGCGTCTTCCGATCGCGCGAGGAAGAGGCCGAGGTGAGGACCCGGGAGAATCTCGAGGTTGCCGCAGCGCGTGTCGCCCGCGTCGGGGCAACCGGCCGGGTTGTCCGCGAGGCGCTGGACCTCGAACTCCGTCAGCGCGTGATCGAAGAGGCGAAGCTCATCGAGGCCGCCGCGGAAGAAGCAGCAGGCCGACGAGCCGCCGGGCGCGCCGAAACCCGACCGCGTGACCGCGAGGGAGCCGCGAGGGCGGCGGAACTCGGTCGGATCGCGAATCCCGTCGATGTATAGGGCGCCCTCGCCGCCGCGATCGACCCACGCGACGTGGTGCCACGTGCCATCGAGCGCCATGCCGTCGGAGTGCGCCGCGAGCACGATGTCGCCGCCACCTCGATCGATCTCGACACGGATCTCTCCCGTCTCGCCCGCGAGGCGCGTTCCGATGACGAGGTGCCCGTCTCCGCTGGAATCACCCGCCTCCGAGAAGATCGTCCGTCCCGGCTGCGGCGATCCCTTGATCCAAAACGCGACGCTGTATTCTGCGTTCGTCGACACAGGAAGCGTCGTCGAGCTCGTCACCTCGCCGAATTCAGCGATGCCGTCGAGCTGAAGGGCGCCGTTCGCCAGGCCGTCGTGTCCGACCTCGAAGCGCGGCTCCTCGCCTTCGGTGAACGTGGTCTCGTGATCATTGACGCCGGAGTCGAGCAGGTCGCCGTCGAATCGCCAGTGAGCGACGAGTCCGGCGTCAACGCTGCGAGGACAGGCCGCAACGAGAAGTGTCAGGGCGAGATATCGAGTCGCGAATCTCGATCGCGTGAATGAATGCATCACTCCGTCTTTCGAGGCGGCTGTTCGAGTTGTCGAACTTCGCGTTCGGGAAGGCGCACCGGATCGCGAATCGGTAGCCCGAGCTGGACGAGCTCGATTCCGCTCACGAGTGTTTCCGTCTCACCGTTCGGCGAAAGCTCCACGACGATCTTCCCTGCCGAAACCTTCGCGTGACACTCTTGGATCGCCGATCGCAGAATTCCGCCCGCGGCCTGGCGCGGCGAGTAATTCTTCGCGATCGTCACCCCTTGGACGCGCACGTCGAAGTCGCACGGGGTCTTGCCGTCGGGATCGCAGAAGGCCAATCGGACGACGTACTCGCCGTTCTCGATGCCCGAGATCTCGCAGGTCCGCAGTCCGCGGACCCCGGATGCGGCGACCCAGGGCCAGCCGCGACCACCTTCGATGAACATCGAGTGGCGATAGAACGTCTCGGGCTTCTCGGGCCTCGTTTCGATCCTGGTCGTCGGCGAGGGACAGTTCGTGTCCGGCTTCTCGACCCAGAGTGTTCCGTCTCGCTCGCGACGGACACCGGGTGCGCCGAAGTTGACGCCGAGGCGGTGAAAATCCTGCCCGTAGCTCACCAGCCCCCAGGCGGTCCACTCCTCGTGCAGCTCGCTCATCTTCCGGAGCGCGAGCCCGACCGGCAGAGGGTAGCTGCAGGTGCAGCCTTCGTAGAAGAACGGGACGTTGAGCACGCCGCACGCGGGAATCACGCTGTTCGTGCAGCCCGATCGCGGGCCACTGATGTGAAATGTGCCGCTTTCGCGGACGAGGTCGTAGACAGCCGCGGTCGCCGATCGCATCGTGTAGAGCTTGCCGTAGTCGATCCCGCCGTCGCAGCCGTAACTCTTCGGAAAGCTGCGCTTCTCGCGCTCGCCCGTCAGTGGATTGATTCGCGTTCCGGGTTGCGGAGGCGCGGGTTTCCACGCGTTCTTTTGCGTCGGGGGGCGGTACTGATTAGGCTGCGCGTCGGTCTCGTCGCCCTTCACCGGCGTGGCGGCGGGAAGCGCCTTCGCGAGTCGTTCGCCTTCGGCCGCGGTGAGCACGCGACCCGTGTAGACGTTCGAGTAGACCGCCGGCAGCAGCTCGTAGCCGCCGAGCTTCGTGCGCTTGCGCTTTCCGTGGGACCATTCCTTCGGTCGCGAGACCATGACCCCGCGCTGGAATTTCGGCTGCGGCGATCGCTTGAAGTGGCCGAGCGTATCGTCGAACCAAAGGACGCCGAAGGGGCCGACCGCGAGCTCGTCATGAGTCTTCGCGAAGCCGCCGAGGTAATCGGCCGCTCCGGGGAGGTCGACACGCTGAACGATCACGGCGTCGTTCGTGTGCGAGATCTTCGAGCCCGGGAGCTCGAGGCTCGTCTTTCCGGGAGCGCACAGCGTTCCTCCGTAGGGCTGGAGGCTTTCGAAGCACGCGCGGAGGGAGGCGTCGTCGAGCGACGAGCGTTCCGTAGTGATCAGGCTCGCGAAGTACGGAGGGCGATTCGAGTCCGAAGTCGTACCTTCGATGATCGCCACGCGCGTGCCGTAGACGCCCTGGTCGATCCAGCGCTCGCGCAGTATCGCGGTGCGTGTCCGATCGTCGTCGAAGGCCACGATCGAGAATCGTGTCCGAGCGATGAGCGTCTCGACGAGCGCGCCGGCCTCGAGGCCGATCACCGCGGCCCAGCCGTCGCGTGCATCCGTGGTCGCGAGGATCGTCTTCGCAAACTCCGCTGGTCTCCGTGGTGGATGGAATCTCGGACCAATCCGCGCGCCGGGGCTTGCGGCCGAGTCGGCTCCGAGACAGTAGAGGGTGCCCCTACGATCGACGACGAATAGCCGTCCCGCCGCGACGAGCGCCGAGTGGATCTCCCCGTCGGCGCCCTCGATCTTCTCGTCGAAGGAGAGCTTCTTTCCGGCGAGCGTGATGCGTCGACGGAGGCCGGGCGTTCCCGTGCCCTTGCGGAGATTGTCCTCGTGCGTCTCGCGGTTGACGTCGCTGTCGAA
>CAYZGY010000727.1:0-4429 GCA_964478085.1 uncultured Planctomycetia bacterium | reverse complement strand
GGCGGCCCCCCGAGTATCGACAGCGGCCTTGCGGAGCTCATCGAAGGTCAGGTCATCGTCGTCACGCGTACTCCCGATCCCGACAACTCGGGAACGGGCGGTCAGGGCAACGCCGACGAAGGCGACGTGCTCTCTCTCGGCGAGGTCGAGGTCATGGGCGTCGTCGAATGTCCCGAAGAAGGCGATACGCACTGCACGGGCATGGATATCGCCGAGCCGCTCGAGGGCGGCGCGGGCCTCTACACGGTCACCGCGTCGGGAGAGGATGACGGCGGCGACGCCGTTCTCTTCACTTTCACGTTCGAAGGTCCGAACGGCGAGCTCCTCGAGTTCGGTCCGCAGGCAAGCAACACCGCCTCGGCCAACCTCGGCCCTGGCGAGTGGACGATCACAGTCCTCGCGGACGACGAGCCCTTCTGCCCCGATCTGGCGGTCGACGCCGAGTGCATCGAGGAGATCGAGGTCGCCGAGAGCGCGAACTTGGCTCTCGGCAAGACCGCCGTGCAGTCCTCCGACTACGGCAACGGTCAATTCCCGGCGAGCTTCGGGGTCGACGGCAACCTCGGGAACTTCACGCACACGTTAGCCGGTAACAACGGTCTCGGCCCGGCGACCTGGAGGGTCGACATCGGACGCGAGGCCGACGTCGCGTTCATCAATATCTTCAACCGCACGAACTGCTGCAGCTCTCGCCTGCGCGACCTCACCGTCCAGGTGCTCGACAGCGACCTCGAGACGCCGCTCTTCGAGACGCCGCTGCTCAATCCCGAGAACATCGGCGGCGCTTTCCCGATCGGTCCGGCGACGATCGGTGTCGATCTCGTGCATCTCACGGGTGCGCCCGTCACGGGCTACGGCGTCCGCATCGTCCGCGAGCCGGATCCCGACAACTCGGGAACGGACGGTCAAGGTAACGCCGACGAGGCCACCGTCCTCTCGCTCGGCGAGGTCGAGATTTACGAGCCTCGAGACGATTGCGAGGCCGAGAGCGACGCCCACTGCGACGGCATGACGATCACGGGTCCCGAGGACGCGGGTCCGGGCGTCTACACCGTCGATATCCAGGGAGTCGACGATTCGGGTGATCCGCTGCTCTACTCGGTCATCGCCGAGAACCAAGATGGCGACATCGAGTACACCGGCCAGTCGCAGTCTTCGACCCTCTCGCTGCTGCTCACGGCCGGCACCTGGACGATCCGTGCGATCGTCGACGACAACCCGCGCTGCGACAACGAGACGGCCGACTCCGACTGCGAGCAGGTCATCGAGGTCGGCGACTGCGAAGAGGGTGACACGCATTGCGAGGACATCCTCGTCGACGGACCCTCGGACGGCGGCCCGGGAGTCTACACGTTCACGGCGAGCGCCGAGGACGACTCGCTCGATCCGATCCAGTACCGTTTCTCGACGCAGCTCGACGGCGGCGAGGAGGTGCAGACGCCGTTCCAGGAGTCCGACGTGGCGCAGTTCGTGCTCTCCCCGGGCATCTGGACCGTCCGCGTGCTCGCGGTCGACGCAACGAGCTGCCTCGAGAACGAGGCGGCGGACGCGCTCTGTGAGACGACGGTCGAGGTCGGTGAGGCGGGCGAAAACGTAGCGCTCAACAAGCCGGCGGATCAGACGTCCCAGCTCGGATTCTTTACGGCGGCCGCCGGCACCGACGGCAACTTCGCGAACTTCACGCACACGTTAGCCGGCAACGATGGACTCGGCCCGGCGATCTGGGAGGTCGATCTCGGAGCGGACTTCGAGATCGGTCGCATCCTCGCACACAACCGAACCAGCTGCTGTGGCTCGCGACTCCGCGACATCATCATCTCGGTCCACGACGTTTCATTCCGCGACGACGTGGCCCTCGACCCGCTCCTTCTCGAGCCCGCGGACTTCGAGCTGCCGCTTTGGGAAGACTCGATCTTCGAGACCGACCTGCTCAATCCCGAGAACGAGCTCGGCACGTACCCGCTGGGTCCCCCGGCACTGCAGGTGGATCTCGCGGGCGAGGGCGTCGTCGGCCGCTTCGTCCGCATCACGCGCCTCACTGACACCGACCTCTCGGGATCGGGTGGAGCCGGCAACCAGGACGAGGCGACCGTCCTCTCCCTCGGGGAGCTCGAAGTCTTCCTGGCCGGCGATCCCGTCGAGTGCCCCGTCGAGGGCGATGCGGACTTCGGCGACACCGAATGCTCGGGCGTGACGGCGAGCGGTCCCGCGGGCGACGTCGCCGGCGACTGGACATTCACCGCGAGCGCGACCGACGACACGGGCGACACGATCCGTTACTCGTTCGAAGCGACGTCCGACGGTGGCGCGAGCCTCTCGAGCGGTCCGAGCGCGAGCGACTCGGCGACCTTCACGCTGACGCCGGGCACGTGGACCGTCGCGGCCACCGTCGACGACGACCCCGCGTGCTCCGACGACGGCGGCGACACGGAGTGCTCGGTCGAGGTGGTCGTTCGTGAGGACGGAGGCGGAGAGGGCCTCGGCTTCCTCCGTGGCGACACGGACGGAAACGGTCAAATCCTGCTCAACGACTCGATCCAGATCTTCGGCTGGCTCTTCCAGGGTGGCGCCGAGCCGGGTTGTGTCGCGGCGGCGGATGCGAGCGGCCAAGGTCAGGTCAACCTGACGTCCGGTATCTACGGCCTGAACTTCCTGTTCACGGGTGGCGGCCCACCGCCAGCGCCGTTCCCCGCGTGCGCGAAGAGCGAGAACCCGTCCGATCTGACGCTCGGCTGCCTCGAGGAGCAGTGCCCGTAATTCCTCGCGTCTTCCAGAACGTGACAAGAAGCCGAGCCTGACGAGGCGGTGCGTTTTCCCGACGGAGAGCGCACCGCCTCGTCTTTTGACGCCAGGCTCGAACGCAACGCGTACGCGCCTCGGCCAGAGCAGAATTTCCGTGCTTCGCCCGATGTCCGGGGGATAATTGCCGGTCGGTTTCCCGATCTCGGGACGAACACGCCGCGCGGCCCAGCGAGTGGTATTCTCGAGATAGAGCCCCTCTCGTATCCAGAACCCTTTCCGAGCCAACGGAAGAGTCGTTCTCCGCATGTTCCAGCTCCGCCCTGCCGTCCTCGGCGCGCTCGCCGCCATCCTCCTGGCCTCACCGAATCGCTCCGCTGCCGATCCGATCGACTGCGAAGGCGTGCAGACCGCGCCCGGCGTCGGGATCGAGCTCCAGCTCCTCTCGAGCACGCTCTCCGCGCCCGTCGATGTCCAGCACGCTCCCAGTGATGACGACCGGCTGTTCGTCGTCGAGCAAGTCGGTAGAATCCGACTCCTCGACCTGTCGAACGACACCTTCCTCCGAACACCGTTTCTGGACCTCACCGACGACGTCAACTACGGCGGCGAAAGGGGTCTGCTCGGGCTCGCGTTCCACCCGAATTACGCGACCAACGGGGAGTTCTTCGTCCACTACTCGCGCGACGGCGATGGCGACACGACCGTCTCGCGCTTCCGCGTGAGCGAGGCCGACCCCAACGTCGCGAACGCGACGAGCGAAGAGGTCCTCCTGCGGGTGAACCAACCCTTCGGAAACCACAACGGCGGGCAGATCGCCTTCTCGCCGGTCGACGGCTACCTCTACATCGCCCTCGGTGACGGCGGCTCGGGTGGTGACCCCGACAACTACGGTCAGAACCCGCGCAGCCTTCTCGGAAAGATGCTGCGCATCGACGTCGACTCGGGAAGCCCGTACGCGGTCCCGGCGGACAACCCCTTCGTCGACGATCCGAACACGCGCGACGAGATCTGGGCGCTCGGCCTGCGCAACCCTTGGCGCTTCTCCTTCGACTCGCTCTCAGGCGACATGTACATCGCCGACGTCGGACAGAACAAGTTCGAGGAGATCGATTACCAGCCCGCCGACTCGACCGGTGGTGAGAATTACGGCTGGCGGGTTCTGGAAGCGACGGACAGCTTCAACCCCGGAACTGCCTGGGGACCCGGCGTTCGGACGGCCCCGCTCTACGAGATTCCCCAGGATCCCCCGGCGACGCTCTACGGCGAGTCCGTGACGGGCGGATACGTCTACCGCGGCTGCGCGCTGCCCGACTTCCAGGGGCGCTACATCTTCGCCGACTACGACAACGACTGGGTCGCGAGCTTTCGCGTCGTCGACGGCCAAGTGACGGACATCGTCAATCACACGTCGGTGATGAACGCGAGCATCCCGGGCGAGATCAACCGACCGACCTCCTTCGGGGTCGACGCACGCGGGAACATGTATCTCGTCGATCACAACGAGCGCCGTCCCGTCAATGACGGCCGTCTCTACCGCATCGTCTCGACGAACCCGCCGAACGACCCTCCGACGGCTCGCGTCACGACGACACCGGATCCGGCCGAGGTGACGCTCTGGGACGACGAGGGAGAGGTGACCCTCGACGGCACCTCGTCGGACGACGGCGACGGCGGCACGCAGGAGCTG
>CAYZGY010000726.1:0-4443 GCA_964478085.1 uncultured Planctomycetia bacterium | reverse complement strand
CTTCCAACTTTCGGCGTCGCAGCATGATGCGATCGCGCCAGACGTCATCTGCACCTCAATGGAAAGCCCACCTGGAGGAATCCAAGACCGGTCTCGTCGCGGTGACATCCGGCACAGGTGTTCAATCCGAAGGCATGTCTCGCGTCGTTGTTGCTAATACCAGCGGCAGACCAAGGAATGTTCGCGACGGCGCTTCTTGGCCCAGCGGGACCCAGCCCAGTCACTGTCCAGGTCCGGGTGCCTTGAAGAAACCGCCCGAGTGGGTTGCCGTTGACGTCAAGTACCACGGGATCATCTGCAACGAATTTGAATGGTTCGTCTCCCACTGTCTCTAATCGTTGATTTATAAAACTCGGTCCAGCCAGAACGAACGGGCCCGAAGGCGAATATCCAGATTCCAACTCCTTTGGAAGATCGAAAATTCCGCTCAGAATGTCCGACTCATTGTCGTTGATGAGATCAGCCAACGCCTGAGTCCCATTGAACTCGATAAAATCAGGGGTTTGATCCACTTGCTCTGGTTTAAGGAGTCCGGTGTTGCTGTCGATGATCCATTCACGCAACTCCCAAAAAGAATTTAGTGCTATGTCATTACTACGGATCTGATTCAGCGCACTTTTATTGGGGCGCTTGCGCTTGATTTTACCCCATTTTCCACGCCTACCCCCGTCGGCGAAGCCGCGTGTAATGTCTTCAAGGTCGTCCAGGTAATCTTCAAGATCATTGGGGTTATCCAAATCATACTGAGACAGCTCAGCCCAATCTTCAGCCCAACGATCAACATGCTTTTGCCTCCTCGCTGGAAGTGCATACTCCAGAATAAAGGTCATTCCTGTGGCCGCGCCACCTGCGACGGCTGGTAAGGGCTTGCCGTCTGGAGTCATGACACCAAAGATGAATCGTCCTTCGCCAGCTTGCTCGACCCTTCCGTTCCGGACAATTCGCAGGTCTGGCCGATTGACTATTGCCAGCAGCTTCATAGGTGCCTGCGCCAAGTCCAGCTTGCCGTTTTTCAGCTTCGGCCAAGGATCCAGAATTAGAGGGAACACATTACCTCGTGGCGGTACCGAGATGCCGTTGACGGGATCCGTCTCGGCAAAGGAAAACAGGCTTCTTGTAAAATCAGAGGGGTCCTGCTTCCCGGACATCTGCTCCATGAGGTACTTAAAAGTCCAGACCGCCTCCTTGCCGTTAGCCGGATTGGTGCGTACCGGATCCTCAATCACTCGCAAATCAGTAATCATTAGTGATTTCGCCGGATCCACCGCTGAGATCAACGCCTCGTCATCCGCAAAGATGTGTACCTGCGCAACCAAACACACCACCACCCCTAACAAGCAACGAGCTGACTGCTTGAAAACGAAACACAAATAGTCACACATGATCATAAGCCCTAACCTTTCTTCCCATCGCCAAAGCAACGGGTTGAGGCACTCTCAGCAACCCAGATACACCGAGAAAACAAGACCGTCGAGAGGCCTCCGTGAAACAACGCATCATGACAAGCCCAAGCTGAAAAATACCTGCGCCTGACATGATCGGTAAGTAGTTAGTACTAACTGGTGAGTGGGGGGGGGAATATTACGCATTTTGTAGTGTTTGTCAAAGTAATATTCCTTTTTTGAATGGTTTTATGTTGGATGTGATTGTGGTTTGGTCCGGATGGTGGCGTCTTCAGCAATTGGAGGGAGAGCTCTGGCATTGATCGTGAAATAGATATTTTGGATTTTGTATGGGGTTTCGCCCCAGCTCCCTCCAGCACCCGAGCCCTCGCGGGCCTCTCAAGGCCGCTTTCGGCGCTCGAGCCGCTCGGGCGCCGCGCCATCTCCGGTGACGTGGCAGGCATACGGCGAGAATCTCGAGACGAACCTCGAGGATCTTCACCGTCGGCTACGGCGTGAGGCGTACCGAGCGAAGCCCAGTCGCATGGTTTACATGCCGAAGGCGGACGGGCGGCAGCGGCTGTTACTGATCATGGTTCGTGACCCCCTTGATGAACATCATTCGTGACCCCCCTGTGGGTACCGCGAAGTAGCCTCGAGGTCCTTACCTCGTAGCTCCTTACGCCGAATCCCCCAGGTGCGAACCTCGGCACAGCCCCTCCAGGGAAACGCGTCGAGAGGTCGTCTCCCACTTGCTGTTCGCCCTGCGTCGTGGCCGGATCGTCTCCAGTCCCGAGTTGCAGAGGAGGGGTGCGGAGATGATCAAGATGTCCACGTTCCTTTCGATCAAGGCCCTCTCCGAGGAGGGCGTCCCCAAGAAGGAGATCGCGCGTCGGCTCGGTATCGACGTGCGCACCGTGCGCAAGCATGTGCGAAGCATTGGCGCTGGTGCCACCGAGCCTCGCAAGGAGGACACGAAGCCGCGAAAGCTTGACCGTTTTCGCGCAGTGATCGAAGCCAAGATCGCCGACGGGCTCAGCGCCATGCAGATCTTTCAAGATCTCCGCGCAGAGCGCGACTTCGACTCTTCCTACCAGACCGTCCGCCGCCTCGTATCGGAGATTCGCCCTCACGAGCCGGAGGTCTACAAACGACTGCGCTTCGAGCCAGGCGAGGAAGCGCAGATCGACTTCGGCGAGATCACACGTCTTCAAATCAACGGCACGCTTCGGCGCCTCTACCTCTTCGTCATGACGCTGTGCCACAGCCGCATGGCGTACTACGAGATCGTCACCGATCAGAAAGTGCCGACCTTCCTCGGCGCGATCCGCCGAGGCTTCGAGTACTTCGGCGGAGCGCCGCGGAGCCTCAAGCTCGACAACCTTCGCTCCGGCGTCCTTTGGGACGGGCTTGGTCAGCGCTATTACCAAGAGGACTTTTACCGGCTCTGCCGTCACTACGGCACCGTACCGGACGCCGCGCGTGTCGCGACCCCGACCGACAAGGGACGCTGCGAGCGCGACATCGGCTACGCCAAGTCGAGCTGTTTCCGCGGTCGAGTCTTCTCGACGATCGCCGAGTACTCCGCGCATCTCGAACGTTGGCGTGAAGAGATCGCCAACGTGCGCATCCACGGCACAACGCGGCGTGCTCCCGTCGAACTCTTCGATCGGGAGAAGTCCGAGCTCAAGCCGCTACCCGAGGAGCCCTACGAGATTTCGACCTGGGGCCACTATCTCGTGCGCAAGGACTGCCACGTGCACGCGCTCGGAAACTACTACTCGGTGCCGTATCGCCTCGTGGGCTCGAAGGTGCTCGTGTCGGCCGCTGAGAAGGTCGTGACCGCCTTCGCCGAAGGCGAAGTGGTCGCCCGACACGAGCGCGCCCTCGGCAAAGGTGAGACGATCACCGACGAGAGTCACTATCCTCCGACGAAGCGTCACTCGAGTCACGAAGTGCACCGAAAACGCCTTCTCGTGGTGCGTAGCGCGGGTCCACACGCAGCACAGTTTCTCGGCGAGCTTAAAGATTCCGGCTGGGTCTTCGGTCCTCAGCTTGCACAGCTTGCCGAGCTGGTACGCGAGCACGGAGCCGACGCGCTCGACCAGGCGTGTCGTCGAGCGCTCTTCTTCAGGGCGTCCGATGGCGCGCGTGTGATCGAGCGCATCCTCGATCGCGACCTTCACACGCTTCCGCTTCCCGAGGAGGACACCGGCGGCACGCGTAGCGCTGTCGGTTGCGACTACGGTCGACCGCTCGGGGAGTACGAAGCGCTTCTTTGCACGAAGGAGGTGGAAGATGAGTGAGCAGACTCTCGAGCAACGCCTTCGGCGTCTTCGTCTCGGCTACATGGCCGCGCACGTCGAAGCTCACAACGCCGAATCGCTTCGTGCGAAGAACTCGTACCTCGAGTTTTTCGCCGGGCTCGTCGACGGCGAGCTCAGCGCGCGTGAAAACAAGGCGATGACCAAACGCATCAAGAAGGCGAACTTTCCGGTCGCCAAGACGCTCGAAGAATTCGACTTCGACTTTCAGCCGAGACTCGACGCCAAGCTCTTGAAGTCGCTGGCGAGCTGCAAATTCATCGAGGAGCGAGGCAACGTACTACTCGTCGGTCAACCCGGAACGGGGAAGACGCATCTGGCGATTGCACTCGGCATGAAGGCGATCGAGCGCGGCTACAGCGTGCGCTTCACGACGATCCAGGATCTCGCGGCGTTGCTTCAGTCCGCCATGGCGGACGCGACAACGGAGGAGAGAATCGCGGAGTTTGTAGAACCCGATCTCGTGATTCTCGACGAGCTCGGATTCACGCCACTCGATCGCCTACTCGCTGACACTTTCTACCGGGTGATCGCGAGCCGCTATGAACGTGCGAGTTTGATCGTCACGTCGAACAAGAGCTTCGAGTCTTGGGCCGAAGTGTTTCCCGACGCGGTGATCGCGAGCGCCGTGCTCGATCGTCTGGTGCACCACGCGCAGCTGGTGCCGATCATCGGCGAGTCGTACCGCATGAAGGATCTCAAAGCGAAGGGAGGTGCGAAGAAGAAAAGGAGCGCTT
>CAYZGY010000725.1:0-4477 GCA_964478085.1 uncultured Planctomycetia bacterium | reverse complement strand
AGCCTACGCTATCCGAGTTCGCTTCGAGGACGAGGAAGACTTGCGCTCCGCACGCGACGTCACACTCGGACCGGGTCAGAGCGAGGTCGTCGAGGTGCGCGTCGGCAGCTTCGAGCTGACGATCGCAGGGCGTGTTCTCGACACGAGCGGGAAGCCTCTCCAGGGCGTCGAGATGCAAGCGCGCCCGTACGCCGTCGGCGGTGGTTCGCTCTGGCTCGTCGAAGCCGATCGTGGCGAGTCCAGTGCCGTGACGGACGCCGACGGACGCTTCGAGCTGCTCGGACTCAACGAGGGGGAGTACGAGGTCTTCTCGGTCGAGACCGAACGATATCCTTCCGTTCGCCGCGTCGTGCGTGCGGGGCTTCAATCGGCCGACTTCGTCCTCGAGGAAGGGCGCAACATCCGTGTCGTCGGGATCGTCGTCGACGAGGCTGACGGAGAGCCGCTCCGAGGTGTCCGCGTCTTGCCACTCGGTTTCGGATCGCGTCAAGCGCACACGGCCGCGAACGGACGATTCGAGACGACGATCCCCCTGCGATCGCAGAACTCGATCTACTCGGTGGAGTTCCGGGCCGACGGCTTCCACTCGGATCGTCGGACGATGAAGCTCAACGAGCTCCGCGAGCTCGAGGTCTGGGAGATCGACGTCGCGCTGCGCGAAAACCAATCGGCCGTCGTCCTGCTGGGCGTGCTCGTCGGCACGGACGGCTCGCCGCTCTCCGGGGAGACGATTCACGTGCACTCGGTTTCGGCGCGCGTTCGTCAGCAGGGATTCAGCGACAAGAACGGTCGCTACGAGGTCACTGGGCTCGTTCCTGCGGAGGACTATCGAGCCTGGGTCTACCCGAGCGGGCCGTACCGCGATTTGATGAGAAACGGCATCGTCATCCCCGAAGGCGGGCTAAAGCTCGATTTCGAGTTCGAGGCCTTCGAGAGCGGAACGATCACGGGGCGTATCGTCGACGTCGAAGGAAACCCCGTGCCGCACTTCAGCCTCTGGGTCAACAGCACCTCGGCGCTCAACAAGCCTCGTCGGGTCGCGACGGATGCGAAGGGCGAGTTTTTCGTCGAGGACGTCCCCGAGGGGGACCTGATCTTCCAGACACGATCACTCCCGCGCTTCACCGTTCGCGGCATGAAGCTCGGTGCCGGCGAGGAAGCCGAGACGGAGCTCTTGCTCGACTGGGGGCGTCACGCGCTCGCGTCGGTCGTCGTCGATCCCGTCGGCGAGCCCGTCGCGCTCGCGAAGGTCGACCTCCACTGGACGCAGAAGTGGGGGCCGGGAAGGACGACGTCGTACCGCAGCGCGGTCGCCGATGAGGCCGGCCGATTCGGGTTCACCGAGCTCGGCGTCGGAGAGCACAAGCTGCGCGTCGTCGCGCAGGGCTTCCGCAGTCGTCGCGTCGACGTGAAGATCGGCTCGGACGAGGTCCCGCGGACTTTCGAGCTCTAACGGGTTGATTAGGGGGCTTTCGGGAAGCCCCCCTCTCTATCGCGGACGGACCGCGCTCGATTCACCCCCAACCAGCAGAATCCTTCAGGCAGCGACCGGGGCGAATATTCGAGACGTGGTGCGACGGGTACGAGAGAGCGTTCCTCACTTGAAGTATCGGCAGGATCCGTGTTCAGTGGTCGATGACGTGGCATCGCCGCGGGAACCGGAGTGACGGTTGATGGAGTTCCCGATTCTTCCCTTGATTCTCGCGGCGCTCGACCCGGTGGTTCAGCAGTGGGTCCTGGGCGCGATCCTGCTTCTCGGCGTCGTGCTTTACGTGCGGCAATGGCTGCCGATCGAGACGACCTCGATCTTGCTGCTCGCGTGCCTCGCGATGACGGGGATTCTCACGACCGAGCAGGTCTTCAGCGGTTTCGCGAACGCGGCGACGATCACCATCGGCGCGATGTTCATCCTCTCGAGCTCACTCGTGAGGACGGGCGCTCTCGAGTATCTGGCGCAGAAGTTCGCGGCCCTTTCGCGGGGAAGCCTGTTTCGCGTTCTCGTGCTGCTGGCACTGTTCGTCCCGCTCGCGAGCGCGTTCGTCAACAACACGCCCATCGTCGTGATGATGATCCCGATCTTGCTCTCGATCTGTCGGGAGTTCGAGATCAAGCCCTCGAAAGTGATGATCCCTCTGAGCTTCTTCTCGATTCTCGGAGGCATCTGCACGCTCCTCGGGACGAGCACCAACATTCTCGTCGACGGCGAGTACCGAAAGTACTACGAGAAGCACGCCGAGGGCTGGACGGGTGCCGTGCCGCTTCGAGAAGGCTTCGAGGTCTTCGACTTTCTGCCGGTCGGTCTCGCCTGTCTCGGTGTGGGGGGCGTGTTTCTGCTCTTCTTCTCTCGGAAGCTCCTGCCCGAGCGTTCGTCGCTCTCCGGGATGGCGCAGCTGGGGCGTCAGGCGACCTTCGTTACCGAGGTGATCGTTCGGAGCGACTCGTCGCTCGTCGGCAAGAAGGTCGGCGCGGTCTTCGAGGGAAGCAAGCTCCGGCTGCTCGAGCTCGTCCGCAGCGAGGAGATCGTGCTCGGGAGCGCGGTCAAAGAGCTCGAGATCGAGGCGGAAGACGCCTTGATCATCGAGGGGCGAGCGCAGGACCTCAAGGGGTTCGTCGATGAGTCGTCCGCCGATCTCGCTTCCGTCGTGGAGGACGACACGCGTGTCCCGATGCGCACGATCGAGCTCAAGCTCGCCGAGCTGGTCGTCATGCCGGACTCTTCGTGGGAGACTCTCACGGTCAGTGAGCTCCGCCTCAACGCGAGATACGGCATCAAGGTCATGGCGGTTCAGCGTCACGGAAAGCAGCACCGATACCGAATCCGCGGCATGCGTGTGCACGCGGGTGACGTGCTTCTGGTGCAGGCCGACGACGCCGCTCTCAACGAGATACGTGAGAGCGAGGACGCGCTCGTGGTCGAAGGCGTCGAGGGGACGCTGGTCAACGCACGAAAGTCCCCGCTCGCCGCGCTGACCCTCGGAGCCGTGGTCGCGGTCGCCGCGTCGACGCCCGTGCCGCTCATCTACACGGCGCTCGTGGGGGTCGCGTTTCTTCTCGTGACGCGCTGCATCCGAATCGATGAGGCGATGCGTTCCCTCGACACGACCGTGCTCTTCCTGCTCGCCGCCGCCATTCCGCTCGGCATCGCGGTCGAGAGCACCGGGCTCGCCGGCAGTATCGTCCAGGTCGTCGTCGGAGGGCTGGGAGACGCATCCCCGAGAGTGATCATCTCCGTTTTCTTCCTCCTGACGTCGCTCCTGACCACCTTCCTCTCGAACAGCGCCGTCGCCGTTCTGCTCTTCCCCATTGCGATGGGCCTCGCCGAGCAGCTCGGCATCAACCACGAGGCTCTCCTGATGGCCATCTGCCTCGGCGCGAGCGCGAGCTTCATGACCCCGATCGGCTACCAGACCAACACGATCGTCATGGGACCAGGAGGCTACCTCTTCCGCGACTACTTCAAGATCGGCCTGCCGATGAACCTCCTGATGTGGCTGACGGCAACCCTCGCGATCCCGTACTTCTTCGCGTAGTTTCGATCACCCCAACGAAAAGAACACGGGTCGTCATCCGAGTAGGAGACGACCCGTCCGTCACTTCTAATTCTGTGCTGGTTGGGGTGAATCGCTCGCGGAGCGAGCGAGAGGGGCCTTCCCGAAAGGCCCCTCAAGACTATCCGCAACCGGTGCCGCTCCGTTCGCAAGTCAGGTCATCGTCCGTCGGATCGACCCCGCACTCCAAGAACCCAGGCGCCGGGAGCGGAACCTGGCCCTGGAAGAGCGCGTTGAGGAGGCGGATGCCGTCCGTCAGGACGAGCTTGCCGTCGTCGTCGGTATCTGCGGCGTCGGGGCACGTCGGGGGCGCGCCGCCCTGGACGAGGTGCGCGAGAATGAAGACCGCGTCCGTCAGGACGATGTTGCCGTCGTTGTCCGCGTCACCGCGCAGGAACTTCACCTCGCTGCCGTTTCCGCCACTGCCCGGGACGGCACAGGCGCTCGGGACGAAGGTCAGGTCCGAGCTGCCGAGCGTCGTGTTGTGGACGCTGATCGCGAGCAAGTTCTCGCCCTCGACGAGGAACTCCTTGTCAATCGTGAACTCCTGCGGAGTGTTGATGACGGGCTCCGGGGCCGCCGCCGTCGCGAGGGTCGTGTTCGTGATCTGGCCCACTGGCATGTTGTAGCGGCCGATCTCATCGCCGTTCATGTAGACGACACAGCCGTCGTCGACCGCGACGCTGAGGACGATTCGCTGAATCGCATCGATATCATCGATGTCGACGATCTTTCGGGTGTAGATCGCCGAGTAGTTGTTTCGCATGTCATCGAGGATGGTCGCGTCGGCACCGTCGGCGTAGCCGATGCCGGTCGCGCCGGCTTCCCACTCGGCGTCGTCGAACTCGGGCAAGTTCCAGTCCTCGGTCGGGCCCGGCGCGATGCCGCGCAGGAAGACCCATTCGGCCCCGGGGACGACGAGGGGATTG
>CAYZGY010000724.1:0-4485 GCA_964478085.1 uncultured Planctomycetia bacterium | reverse complement strand
CCGTTGATGAAGACCTGCGCGTCCTCGTCATGGTGAATGTCGAGGAAGAGGCGGCTCGGCGCGCCACTCGACTCGAACTCCCAACGGACCCAGATCTCGTTGGTCTCCCACTTGGAGCCGATGACCGCCTTCGGGGTCCCGGCGCGACCCAGACCACTCTTCCCACGGCGCCAAGGCTTGACGCGCGCGTTGTACTCGAGGCGGTTCCACTCTTTCGGCGGACGCTTCGTCGTGTAAATGACGTCGCGCGAGCCCTTGCGAGCATCGGGGAGAATCTCGACGAGCCCCTTGAGCTCGCTGCGAACGGTCAGCGAACGGCGCTCGATCGCCGAGCCGCTCCACTCGACCTCGAGCTTGGGCTCCGACTCGTTGTTGAAGTACTCGAGGCGCACTCCGCGAAGCCCAGCCTTGAGCGCGACCTTCTCCGCGGCCTCGTGGCTGCCACGGCCGTCCCGCTCGAGCACCTTCTTGCCGTCGAGGATCAGACGCACGCCGTCCGACGACTTGACGAAGAACGTGTACTCGCCGTCCTGCGGCACTTGCAGCTTGCCCTCGAAGACGAGTCCGATCGCGTGCTTGCGCGACGCCGGATCGAGCGTCAGGTGGTTACCGGCGATCCTTCCGGCCGTCTCGTGCTTGAGAAGGTCGAACTCGGGAAGCTTGTCCCACGTGTCGCGGTAGAACTTGTAGCTCAAGTCGACGAGATCCTGACTCGCGGACTGCGAGAGCTTGACGTCCTTCTTCTTGGTCGCGAGCGCGAGCTTGAACTCCTGCTCGAGCGAGAAGATCTTGCCGTAGATCTGGCCCTCTTCCTCCGCCTTCTTGCGGCGTCGCTCCTCGACGATCTTCGCCTGCTCGGCATCCATGACCTCACGCGTGTTGCGATCGCGATAGTCACTGACGTTCTGGAAGAACGCGAGCATGCGGTAGTAGTCCGTCTGCGGGATCGGGTCCTTCTTGTGATCGTGGCAGCGAGCACACCCGATGCTCATGCCCATCATCACCGACCCCGTTGTCGAGATGATCCCATCGAGGAGGTCGTACTTCGCGAGCTTGCGGTCGGCCGGCTCGTCGTTCCAGATCCCGAGGCGGTAGAACCCGGTCGCGGAGATCGAGTCCGCCGTAACCTCGTCGAGCTCGTCGCCTGCGATCTGCTCCTTGATGAACTGATCGTAGGGCTTGTCATCGTTGAGCGCGTTGATCACGTAGTCGCGGTAGCGCCACGCGAAGGGCTTCTCGCCGTCGCGCTCGTAGCCGTTCGTCTCGGCGTAGCGCACGAGGTCGAGCCAGTGACGCCCCCACTTCTCGCCGTACTGAGGCAAGCCGAGAAGATGGTCGATGACGTTCTCGTAGGCCTTCGGGGCCTTGTCGTTCAGAAAGGCCTCGATCTCGGCCGGCGCCGGTGGAAGTCCGATGAGGTCGTAGTACGCACGGCGGATCAACGCGACGCGGTCGGCGGGCTTCGACGGCGTGAGGCCGTTCTCCTCGAGCTTCGCGAGGATGAACGCGTCGATCGGATTCGACACCCAGGAGTCGTCCTTCACCTTCGGAAGGGCGGGACGCTCGAGCTTCTTGTACGCCCACCAGTCCTTGAGCTTCTCGCGATCGACGACCTCTTCCGGTTCGTCGTCCGCCTCTTCTCTGCCCGAGAACGGCGCGCCCATCTTGACCCAGATCGTCAGGGTCTCGATGTCGTCGTCATCGAGCTTGCCGGCCGGCGGCATCTGACGCTCGTCGTCCTTGTAGCTGATCATCTCGAGGAGAAGGCTCTTCTCGAGATTGTCGACGTCGATGCTCGGGCCGATGTCCCCTCCGCGCAGGAGGGCCTTGCGGCTCGTCAGGCGGAAGTTGCCTTTGATCTTCTTCCGCCCGCCGTGGCACTTGATACAGTTGGCCTCCAGAATCGGCAGGACCTGCTTCTCGTAGAACTCGGCCTTCTCGGCTGCTTCGGGCGTCTGCTTCTCCTTCTCGGCGAGGGCCCCTGCAGAAAACAGGAAGACAGGGGCGACCGCAGAAAAGAGTGCCAGAAGTGCCACCGAACTTTGCGCGCGTCGCATCAGCATGATGGATCGTATGACTTTATCTCCGTCCGTCCTTCGACGGACTCATCTCTTCGGGTGTGTCCGAAGCTCGAGACGTCTCGACCGAGGGGATACCCTCACGCTCCGGAACTCTGACAATGTGAACAGGATAGGAGATCCGGAAGGGCGCCACAAGCGCTGTTCGACTCGCTCGGGCGACCCTCTGTGGGATTTGATTCTGAGAAAACGGCTCTCGGGTATAGTAGTCGATCATGTTTCGACGCTCCTCGGGTGTGGCGTCGTTCCGATATCGGCCCTGCGCCACGAGATCCACCGTCGAGGATCCAGGGAGAGCCATCCGATGCGATCTTACCGCGCCCCCCCGGCGAGACGGACAGTGTTCGGTCCTTGTTCGAGGCTCGTCGTGGCGTCCTCGCGAGCTTGGTTCGTGCTCGGATTCGCCGTCTCGGCCTGGTTCCTGTCGTACCCCCACCGTCAGGCCTCGTCACAAGAATCACCCGACGACACCGCACGCCAGCGGACGGCGGAGCCCATCCACCTGAAGTCCTTCTCCTTCGAGCCGGGAATCCTCGCGCACATCGACGGTGACACGGATCTCGACCTCGTCGTGCCGACGCACAATCCCCCAGCGCTGGCGATCCTCTACGGCGGCGCTGGGACGAGCTTTTCGGCGCCCAGGTTCGTCGACGTGTCCGAGGGGAAGCCGACGGAGGTCGCGGTCGGGGATTGGGACAGCGACCAGCGGCCGGACCTCGCCGCCCTCGATCCCGAGAGCGGTCTCGTACACACGTGGTTCGCCCAGGCGGACGGCGGCTTCCTCGAGTCCGATGCGGCGCTCGACATGGGAGCGGATCCGAGGCGGCTTCGGGCTGTCGACCTGACGAACGACGGCGCGCCGGAGCTCGTCGCCATCGACGGCGAGACCCGCCTGCTCCGGATTCGCATCAACGACAACGGTAGCTTTCATCGATTCGCAGACTTGCCGACCGAACATCGCGTGATCGACTACGCGTTCAGTCCGCTCGATGAGGAGCCGGGTGTCGATCTCGCCATCCTGTCGCGGGACGGGGCTCGGATCGAGATCTACTCGGGCGATGACGCGGGCGAGTTCGTGCGTCTCCGCTTCTACCTCGTTCAAGGGGAAGCCGATCGCCTCTCGCTCCTCTTCCCGCCCGATGCGGACGTCGCGGATCTCGTCGTGGCGACGAAGGACGGCATTCAGGTCTTTCGAAACGACGGAGCAGGAGAGCTCTCGGCGAGCCCCCTCATCGCGGCGCCCGCCGCCGGACCGGACCGGAAGGTGCACTGCGCCGATATCACGGGCGACGGGAACCCGGACGTCGTTACCGTCAAGCGCGCCCTGACGGCTGCCGATCTGGAGTCCTTCTCGCCCGGAACGCTGCTCCCCCGTCTCGGCGCTCGCCTCACCGACAAGGAGGTGAACCTCGCCGTCGGCGACCTCGACGGCGATGGCGCGAGTGACGTCGTCGCGTTCTTTCCGCGACCGGGTGTGCTGCACGTCCTGCGCAGCCACTCGATCGACGTCCGCAGCGACTGCAACGCCAACGGCCGCGAGGACGCCTGCGAGCTCGACGGAGACCCGGCTCTCGACTGCGACGGCGACTTCGAGCTCGACGAGTGCGCCATCGCCCGCGGAGACGCCTCGGACTGTAACGATAACGCGATCGTCGACGACTGCGAGCTGCTCAGGCCTGTGGCGCTATCCGACGAAGACGGAGTCGAAACGCCCGACGATCCGGAGCGCATCGCCACGGCAGACCTCGACCGCGACGGAGATCTCGACCTCGTCACGACGAGCCGAGGACACGGAAACATCGCGATCCTCCTTCAGATCGGGAACCGATCGTTCGCTCCGGCCCGATTCGTGTTTCGAGACCGGAGGACGGATTTCGGCGGAGTGTGTGCGGGCGACGTCGTCGGAGACGATCTCCCCGACATCGTGGCGCTCGACTCGAACGGCCGTCAGATCAGGATCTTCGAGAACGAAGGCGAGCTCCGGTTCACGGAGGTCGACGCGATCCCTCTGCGTAACGCGCCGACCGACGCCCTTCTCGAGGACCTCGACGCCGATGGAACGCTCGACCTCATCGTCGCCGAGGGCGGAACGGATCGCTTCCCGAACGATCGAGTGAGTGTTTTTGTCAACGTCGACAAGGTCGAATTCGTGGACGAGCTGGAGCTCGCCGTCGGCAGCTTCCCGGACACTCTCCTGTTCGCCGACGTCATCGGAGACCCTCGCAAGGACATCGTCACCCTCGATCGACGATCCGGAACTCTCAGCATCCTCCGGCGCCTCGAGGACGTCCAGTTCGCAGAGGCGGTATCGATCGCCGTTCCAGGCGAGCCCGCTCACGCAGTCCTCGGCCATTTCAACAACGATGATCGGATCGACCTCGCCGTCGCGTCACAGAGTCCGCCGGCT
>CAYZGY010000723.1:0-4492 GCA_964478085.1 uncultured Planctomycetia bacterium | reverse complement strand
GAACCCGAGCCCGAGGCGGAACCCGAGCCCGAGCCGGTGGCAAAGGCGGAGGCAGAGGCGGAGTTAGACGCAGAGACAGAGGGGGAGACCGAATCCGAGCCCGAGACAGAGCCCGAGCCCGAGACAGAGCCCGACTCTGCCGACGCTCCTCCGCCTCCCAAGGCCCGCGCGTCGCGCTCCCGCCGCTCCCGTCGCGGCTCCGGTCGCCGTCGTCTCCGCCCGTTCCGCAACCAGGACCTCCCGGACCTCCTCCCGGTCGACACGGTCTTCGCGACCCGTCGCCTCAGTCCGCGAGACCTCATCGCGACGCGCGCGATCGTCAAGTTCCTCTACGAGCGACGACACATCTCGATCTTCGAGCCCTTCCGTCGCTTCTTCTACGTCGGTGAGGTCGGCTATCTCGAGAACTCGGACAGAACTGCTTCGTCCGAGTCCGACTCGGGGGCGGATCTGACCTCGGCGTTCTGTCCGTCGCCGGCGGTCGCCGACGAGTGTCGCGATCTCCTCGGCCGCTTCGGTTCGGACGTCCTCCGACTCGTCGTCCTCTCGCTCGGCGCTCCGTCTGACGACGTCCGGTTCACAGCCGACGACGTCTACCACAAGCGACGTTTCGTCGAGCGCATCTGGCGCGAGATCTCGTTGCGCATCCGCGAAGGCAAGTTCGTTTCGCGACGTGTGCTCGTCGCGAAGCATCGATTGATTCAGAAGCTCACGCGCCGCATTGCGCGCATGAAGTTTCACACGGCGGTCGCGGCCTTGCGCGAGTTCGTCAACTTCCTCGTGCATCCCGATTGCACGCCGGAGGAGATGGATCGCACAGGCCTCGAGACGTTCCTCGTCCTCCTGGCGCCGTTCGCGCCGCACCTCGCCTCCGAGCTCTGGGAGCAGCTTCAGGCGACGCACGCGGAAGACGATCACGGCTCGATCGACGAGCAGGAGTGGCCGCGCTACACGGGAGAGCTCGTCGCCGACGGGGATCCCGAGTACGCGATCTTCATCAACGGGCGGCTCCGGGCACGCATGACGCAACCGGTCGATACCGACGATCAGAAGATCGAGTCGCGAGCGCTCGCCCTGGACGTCGTGCGTCATTGCATCGGGGATCGAGAGGTCCGCAAGTGCGGCGTGATCTCTGGGAGCCTCGTGTGGATCCACGCGGCTTCGGGCGGCACGACGACGGACACAAGTGCACCGTCGGGTGATTCCGGCTCCTCTTCCGAAGCGTCCGACTGATCGAGCGCGCCCGATAATCGCCGTTTCTTTCAGCAAGGGCCGATTCCGCATCGTCCGACCAGGGCCTTTCGGGAACAGTATCCAGCTTGTTTGCTGTCTGCCCGAAAGACATCGTATCCTCGTTTTGGACGCTGCGTCCGTTCGATCGAGGGACGTGGAATCGGCACGTGCCGACATCGGACGTTGTTGTGGAAGGGAATCTGAATGCCTTATCCGAGCCGTAGAACCCGGGCTATTCTCCTCGAGGGGCTCAAGGTCCTGATCGTCGTCCTGGGTTTCTACCTGCTCCAAAGTCAGATCTTCAACATGAGGTACGCGATCTACGATGGCAATCGCGGCCTCGTCCACGCGCAGGAGCGTCAATCGGACGAGCTGACCGATACGCAGAAGTTCGTCGAGATCGCGGTCGAGGAGCTCGAGACGTCGCAGCTCGACATCTCGAAGACGAGAGAGATCTTGCGCAACTCGCTCGACGCGATGTCGCGGGACCGCGAGCAGCTCTCGCGGCTCATCGAGTCGCGAACGGCCGAGATCGAATCGGCGATCCACGCGACGCTCAGCAAGAAGCTGCGCGACGTCGACGCTGTTCGTGCGGTCGCCGAGGCGAACGCGTCGCAGCTCGAACGCATCTCGAGCTCGTCGAAGAGGACACCCGAAGATCGCAAGCGTGCGATGCTTCTTCCTACCGTTCAGCTGCGTGGGAACGGCACGGTCGGCAGTGGCGTCTTGATCTACTCGGAACGTCAACCGAAGGCGAGTCGCGAGCGACCCGACGGTGACGTGTACACGACGTTCATCCTCACCGCGTACCACGTCGTCACGGAGGTGCTCGCCGAGCGTCTCGACCAGCCGCTGCGCGAGGTGCACGTCATGCTCGAAGGGGACGACAAGCGTACGGCGATCTTCTCGGCGCGGCTCGTGCTCTTCGATCGGCCGATGGACATCGCGCTTCTCCGTCTCGACTCGACGGAGCGCTTCTCGCATCTCGCGAAGCTGACCAAGAAGCAGGAGCTCGCCGAGATCGACATCTTCTCGCCCGCGTACGCGGTCGGCTGTCCCCTCGGCAATCGCCCCTTGCCGACGCTCGGGGAGGTCTCGTCGAAGACGAAGGTGGTCGCCGATCGCACCTTTTGGATGATCAACGCCCCGACCTTCTTCGGAAACTCGGGGGGCGGCATCTACTCCGTTCCCGAGTGCCGACTGATCGGCGTCTCGAGCATGATCTACACATACGGGAAGTCGAACCCGACGGTCGTCCCGCACATGGGGCTCTTCGTCCCCTTGGCTTCGATCTACGACTGGCTCTCGGAGGAGGGCTACGGCTTTGTCCACGAACGGGAGCCCGTCCCGCGTCACCTGCGCTGGAAGCTCGTCTACAGGGGGCGTTCGGCGCACGCTCGTCCCGAGGGCTCGCGGGCGACCCACGCCGTGGCGCAGGACGACGACTGAGACCGTTCGAAGCCTCGAATTCCGCCCGAACAGGACGCTGAGCGCGTCCGGACAGTCCGCTAGAGGCGGCCTAACCTTTCACCTTGCGGCTGTCCGGATCGGATGATACAAGTGACGATCAGTCAATAGATTATCCGATTCCCACCGAGGTCTTGGCGGCGTACGCGGCTCGAAACTCGCCGGAACCCCGCAGCGATGCCCGGTGCTCGTGGTCCGACGTGCGAGTCTCGCGGGCGGTTTCGCGCCCCAAGATTTCCGATTTCGCCACGAATTCGGCCCATATCGGGTACTCGATGATCTAAAAGCGCTCATTCCATCGAATGAACCGGCCCTGGGCCGGTTCGGCCGCAGTCGACCAGCCCGATACGGAGAACACTCGAAATGTCCCAGAAGTCCCGAATCATGCAGCGATTTGCGCTCGCCCTGACGATCGTCGTCGGCCTCGCGTCGCGCAGCGTCGTCGTCGGTCAGGAAGGTGGTGCGAACGAAGCTCCGCCACTCAAGAAGGAAGGAGCCGCGAAGCCGGCTGCGACTCCGAACGCCGGCCAGAAGACTGCCGACGATGTGAAGAAGCTTTTCGGTGACTCGAAGGCCGTCATCGCGGGAGACTCCCAGACCTTCGGCGCCAAGAGTCAGCCCGAGGCCGTCGCGGTCGTCGAGAAGTACCTCACGGCGATCGGTGGTAAGGACATGCTCGGGAAGATCATCGACCGCAAGGCGAAGTTCTCGAACATCAAGTACTCCGCGACCGGTCAGACCGAGGCCGAGATCGCCCTCTTCATGCAGAAGGATCACAAGTACCGCGAAGAGTGGGAGATCAAGGGCTTCTCGATCAAGGACGAGCCTCTCGCGTTCATCCAGATCTACAACGGCGAGATGCAAGAGGGCTGGGTCAGCATGCTCGGCACCGTCTCGGTGCTCGAAGGTCGTACGCTGAGCGTCTTCGTCTGGGACAAGTACCTCGACGACTTCTTCGCTCATTGGGAGGGCAACGGCTACTCGCTCCGCAAGGTCGGTGAGGGCCTCGTCGACGACGAAGCTTGCGAGATCGTCGAGTGTCGCGACTTCACCGGTCGCCAGAAGATCCGTTACTTCTTCTCGCAGGAGAGCGGTCTCCTGAAGAAGAAGGAGTGGTTCGACACGACGGGCAAGAACACCGTCAAGAAGGAGCAGTTCTACAAGCAGTACCGCCGCCTCAAGTTCGCGGATGGCTCGAACAACGCGATCCAGTTCGCGCTGCAGCTCGACATTCACGTCGACGGAGAGCTCGACACGCGCCGCGAGTACACCGAGGTCGCCTACAACTCGAAGTTCAGCCCCAAGATCTTCGAGAAGCCCGAAGGCGTCCCCTTCGCTCCCGAGATCACGAACAGCAAGAAGGGTGTCGAGGGCGGAACGGGCACGACCGTCGGCCCGCACGGCGCCGGCAAGTCGCGCCGCTCGCAAGGCAGCAAGACCCGCGGTCGCAAGCGCACGCCCGCTACGGGAACGAAGACTCCCGCTACGGGAGCGAAGGCTTTCGAGGGAGCGAACCAGAAGAAGATTCCCATCAGGATCAAAACGAAGGCGGGGGTGGAGCCGAAGGTGAAGCCGAAGGTGGAGCCGAAGACGACTCCGTGATGTTTCGGGGGCTTTCGGGAAGCCCCCCTCGCGCGCGCGAAGCGAGCGATTCACCCCAACCAGCATTGGGGACCCGCAGACCTCCGTTGCAGAGAGGGCTGAGAAGGACGAGCGTTACGAGAATCGCGGCGCTCGTCCTTTTTTTGTATCGTCCGTGGAGATGCAGTTTCGAGCGAACACGGGGCGGGAG
>CAYZGY010000722.1:0-4500 GCA_964478085.1 uncultured Planctomycetia bacterium | reverse complement strand
GGGGGTAATGGTCGCCTACTCGGGGCCGAAGAACGTTTACTTCGAGACTATTCACACGGCGACCGCGCTCTACGAAGCCGTGCGTCGCGCCGAAGCGCGCGCGGCCGTAACGGGGTCGGGATCGTCGAAAGGAGGTGCGTCGTGATCCTCGTCATCGACAACTACGATTCCTTCACGTACAACCTCGTCCAGTTCATCGGGGAGCTCGGCGCGGAGCTGCTCGTCTTCCGAAACGATGAGATCGAGGTCGCCGCGATCGAGGGACACTCGCCGAAGGGGCTCATCGTCTCGCCGGGGCCCGGTCGTCCCGAGGACGGCGGCGTTTCCGTAGACGCGATTCTCGAGTACACGGGCAAGCTGCCGATCCTCGGCGTCTGCCTCGGGCACCAGTCGATCGGCGCCGCGTTCGGCGGTACTGTCGGACGCGTCGTGCCGCTCCACGGCAAGTCGAGCCTCGTGACGCACGAAGGCGATCCGATCTTTGGGGGGATCCCGAGCCCCTTTCTCGCTGGGCGTTACCACTCGCTCGTTGTCGAGGCCGACTCGATTCCCGAAACTCTCGAGGTGACAGCGAAGACCGAAGACGGCATCGTCATGGGTCTCAAGCACCGAGATCACCCGACGTACGGAGTCCAGTTCCACCCCGAGTCGATCCTGACCCGTGACGGGGAGGAGTTCTCCGGCAAGCAGCTTCTCAAGAACTTCCTGATCGAATGCGGAGAGGTGAACGCGTGAGCGATTCCGTAATGACCATCGAAGGGTGCCTCGGCAAGTTGGCGAACCGCGAGTCGCTGACGCGCGCGGAGGCGAAGTCGGTGATGGACCAGCTGTTCGCCGGCGAGGCGGGCGAAGCGCAGATCGGCGCGTTTCTGATGGGGCTGCGCTCGAAAGGCGAGACGGTCGACGAGATCACCGGGCTCGTCGAGAGCATGCGCGCGGCGTCCGTGCGCGTCTCGCCGAATCGAGCTGGGCTCGTCGATCTCTGCGGCACCGGCGGCGACGGTTCGGGCACCTTCAATATCTCGACCGCGGCTGCGATCGTCGTGGCTGGCGCCGGCGTGCCCGTCGCGAAGCACGGCAATCGATCGGCGTCGAGCCTCTGCGGCTCGGCCGATGTGCTCGAGGCGCTCGGCGTGACGATCGGGCTCGAGCCCGACGTCGTGACCAAGTCGATCGAGGACATCGGTTTCGGGTTTCTCTTCGCTCCGAAGCATCACCCGGCGATGCGGCACGTCGGTCCGTCGCGCGCGCAGCTCAAGATGCGCACGGTGTTCAACATCCTCGGGCCGATGACGAATCCGGCGAGCGTCAAGCGTCAGATGATCGGCGTCTTCGATCCCGACGTGAGAGAGACGATGGGAAGCGTTCTTCGAACCCTCGGTAGCGAGGCCGTCTGGTGCCTTCACGGTGAAGGGGGACTTGACGAAGCGAGCATCGAGGGCGCGACGCACGTCTTCGCGTTCGACGAGTTCGGCGAGCGGAATTTCGAGCTCACGCCCGAGAGCGTCGGGCTCACGAGCGCTCCGCTCTCGTCTCTCGCCGGTGGCGACGCCGCGAAGAACGCCGAGATCATCGAGTCGATCTTCGCGGGCGAGGCCGGTCCGAGGCGCGACGCGGTCGTCCTCAACGCTGCCGTCGCTCTCGCCGTGCAGGGCAAGGTCGCCGAAGTCGCGGACGGCGTGCCTGTCGCGCAGGAGTCGCTCGACTCGGGCGCGGCGAAGAAGGTCCTCGAGGAGCTCCGCAAGATCGGGTGAGCGCGATGACGATCCTCGACAAGATTCTCGAGACGAAGCGGCGCGAGGTCGCTGAGCGTCGGGCCGCGCGGAGCTTCGAGGAGGTCGCGGCGGCCGCGGCGGCCTCGCGGGAGCCGATCGACTTCGCCGGCGCGCTTCGGGTCGGCAGCCGATCGATGCGGATCATCTCCGAGGTCAAGAAGGCGTCGCCGTCGAAGGGGCTGATCCGCGAAGACTTCGATCCCGTCGCGATCGCTCGCGCCTACGAGGCTGGCGGCGCCGCGGCCATCTCGGTGCTGACCGACGAAGAGTACTTTCAGGGGAGCCTCGACTACCTGCGCGCGATTCGCGCCGAGGTCGGCGTGCCGCTCCTGCGCAAGGATTTCATGATCGACACGTACCAGGTGCACGAAGCGCGCGAAGCCGGTGCCGACGCGATCTTGCTTATCGTCGCGGCGCTCGACGACGAGCAGCTCGGCATCTTGCGAGACGAGGCGGCCAAGGTCGGGCTCGAGTGTCTCTGGGAGGTGCACGACCTCGAGGAGGCGGAGCGCGTGCGACAGTTCGATCCGAAGGTGGTCGGCGTGAACAATCGCGACCTCAAGACCTTCGAGGTCTCCCTCGAGACGACGCGCACGGCGATTCCGGCGCTTCCCGAAGGTGCCGTGATCGTCAGTGAGAGCGGCTTCTTCGAGCGACACGAGCTCGAGATGATGCGCGAGTGGGGTGTCGACGCGTTTCTCATCGGCGAGAGCCTGATGCGTGCCGACGACCCCGGTGCGGCCCTGCGCCAGCTCGTCGACGGAGATCGCTGAAGTGCAGCGCATCAAGATCTGCGGCATCCGGAGGCTTCCGGACGCGCTCGCGGCGCTCGAGGAGGGCGCGTGGGCGCTCGGGTTCATCTTTCACCGACCCTCACCGCGCTACATCGAGCCGCAGGCCGCTCGGGAGCTCCTCGAGACCCTTCGTCGCATCGCGTCGCGCGAGTTTCTCGCAGTGGGTGTCTTCGTCGACTGGCCGCTCGAGGAGCTTCAAGCCGCGGTCGATCTCGCGGGCCTCGACGTCGCTCAGCTCCACGGTCAGGAGAGCGCCGAGTACGCTTCGAAGGTGCGTGCGAAGGAAACCTGGAAGGCGCTGCGCGTCGGGGAGCAGTTCGATCCCGACTCGATCCAGGAGTGGTCCGACGTCGATCGCGTCCTGCTCGACACGTACCGCAAGGGGACGCCTGGCGGAACGGGGGAGACCTTCGACTGGGAGGTCGCGCGCACGGTTCAGGAGAGCCCTCCGATCGTTCTCGCGGGCGGGCTCGGTCCGGAAAACGTCATTCGTGCGATCGAGGAGGTCGGACCCGATGCACTCGACGTCTCGAGTGGGGTAGAATCGGCACCTGGAGAGAAGGACCTGCTCCAGCTGCGCGAGCTCTTTGCGCGCGTGCGGCAAGCGAAGAGACGACCCTGACCTCGAGACGCTGAATAGGCTCTGTCTGAAAAAGCGGCTTTTTCAGGCAGAGCCTATTCTGATGTCCTCGGGGGGCTTTCGGGAAGCCCCCCTCTCGATCGCGGAGGAGCCGCGATCGATTCACTCCCAACCAGCATGGTTTTTCAGGCAGAGTCTAGGCGACCGGATGTCGCGGACGGAAGAGAAGAGAACGGAAAGCCCGTCACCGGATGCTGGTGGAACGAATCTGCGGAGCGTGTTCTCCGTCGGTTTGCTCACGACGCTCAGTCGTATCCTCGGGCTTCTGCGGGAGTCGACCAAGGCGTTCTTTCTCGGTGCCGGCGTCGCGGCCGACGCGTTTCAGATCGCGTTTCTCCTGCCGAGCGCGTTCCGCAGCCTCGTCGCCGAAGGTGCCGTCTCGAGCTCGATTGTGCCGGTCTTCACGCCGTACGCACGCGGTGAGGATCGCGCCGAGATGCGACGCGTCGCGGAGAAGTACCTGACGTTCTGGCTCTTCCTCGTGCTCCTCGTCACGGTCGCGGGCGTCCTTCTCGCGGGGCGGATCGTATGGTCTCTCCACAAGATCGACCTCATCGACGGCGAAGCCAAGGCGCGCCTGACGAGCGAGCTCGTCAGGGTGATCTTCTGGTACCTGCTCCTCATCGGACTGGCGGCAGCGTTTCAAGGCATCCTCCACGCCCACAGCCGATTCAGCATGCCGGCGCTATCGCCGGTGCTGTTCAACTTCTCTTTCATCGCGGTCGTCTGGTGCGCAGCGCCGTGGATGGAGCCCGAGAGGCAGGTCTGGGCCTTCGCGTGGGCCGTCATCGCCGGTGGGGCGGTGCAGTTCCTGCTTCTCGCGCCATTCGTTTGGAAGCTCGGAGTTCGTCCGCGGCTGCGCTGGCCCTTCGATCACGTCGGCGTGCGGAAGATGGTGAAGCTCCTCGTTCCGGCGACGTTCGGGGCCGGGATCTACCAGATCAACGTCGTCGTCAATCTCCTGATGGCGTCGCGCCTCGAGGGCGACGGCTTCGTCGCGTCGCTCGGTTACTCGAATCGACTGATTGAGTTCGTCCTCGGCATCTTCGTATTCGCGCTCAATACCGTGAGCCTGACGGCTCTGTGGCAGAAGGCCGCCGATGAGGACTACGACGGGTACGCGTCGACCCTCGGCGAGGTGCTTCGGCTCGCGCTGTTCATCACGATTCCGAGCACGGTGGGGCTGTTTCTCCTGCGTGAGGAGATCGTCTCGCTCCTCTTCCGCAGCGGTCGCTTCGACGCGGATGCGCTCGCGCTCACGGCCTTCGCCTTTCAGTTTCACGTCATCGGC
>CAYZGY010000721.1:3043-4512 GCA_964478085.1 uncultured Planctomycetia bacterium | reverse complement strand
AACCGTGGACGCGACTCCGCTCGGACTCGATGAGGAAGAGGAGAGGAGCTCGGCTGAGCCCCGGTGATTTCAGGAGTCCGGGGCGTCCGAGGAGTCGGCCTCCTCGAGCAGCTCGAGGTCGTCGTCCTCGAGACCGATCGGTCGCGAGACGGTGTAGCTTTCGGAGAACCAATTGCCGAGGTCCACGTCACGGCAACGCTGCGAGCAGAACGGGAAGGTCTCGGGGCGACCTTCGAGCTCGCGGCAGCAGCGGGGGCACTTGATGGCGTCGACCATGGCTCAGAACCGTGCCAAAAGAAACGCAGTGACGATCAGTCGGACTTCGACGAGGAGCTCGAGCTCGAGGACGACTTGCTCGAGCCGCTGTCGGACTTCGACGAAGAGCTCGATCCAGAGTCGGAGCTCGACTTCGACGAAGAGTCGGAGCTCGAGCTGGAGCTCGCTTTCGAGGCCGCATCCTTGTCGGCCTTCGCGTCTTTTTGGTATGAGTCGCTACGGTAGTCGGTGATGTAGAAGCCCGACCCCTTGAAGATCAGACCGCCACCACTCGAGATCAGCTTCTTGAGCTCGAGCTTTCCGCACTCGGGACACTTCTTCTTCGGCGACTCGGACATGCTGTGGAAGATCTCGACTTCCGATCCGCACGCCTGGCACTCGTATTCGTAGGTGGGCACGACTCTCTCCCTCTCGACTCGCTCTTTGACCAGCTACGATTCGTCGTGGTCGCTGCCCGAATCGACCTTCTTGGCGACGAAGACGAGACTCGGCCGGACAACCATGTCGCGGTGCATGTAGCCACGCTGCTGGACCTCGATGACCTCGCCGGTCTCGTGATCGGGCGAGGGAACTTCGCAGACCGCCTCGTGCACCTCTGGATCGAAGGTCTTGCCGAGCGCGTCGATCTCGACGACTCCGTGATCGTCGAGCGTCTTCTCCAGCATCTGGCAGATCATGCGAACACCTTCGAGGAGTCCGCCGCCTTCAGGTGCGCCGCCTTCAGGTGCGCCGCCTTCAGGTGCGCCGCCTTCAGGTGCGCCGCCTTCAGGTCCGCCGCCTATGGGCGTATCGTCCTTCGCAGTGGTCTCGAGCGCGCGCTCGAAGTTGTCGACGACGGGAAGCAGATCCCGCACGAAGCCTCGCACGGCGCTGGCTTCCCAGCCCGGACGCTCTCGACGGACGCGCTTCTGGTAGTTGTCGAGATCGGCTTTGACGCGCAGGAGCTCGTTGACGTAGAGGTCCGCCTTCGCAGCCTTCTCGACGAGCATCTTGTACGCGTCCTCGTCGGGAGGGACGTACTCTTCGTCCTCGACGACCTCGACGTCGCCCTCATTCGCGCTGTCGGTTTCGGCGCCGGACTCGGACGATCCCGACTCCGTGGAAGCCTCCGCTTCCTCCAGCTCTTCTTCGAGCGACGCCTGCGGCTCGTCCGCGGCTTCTGGTTTCGCTGAACTTTCGCTCATCTCTCAAAC
>CAYZGY010000721.1:0-3033 GCA_964478085.1 uncultured Planctomycetia bacterium | reverse complement strand
GCTCACTGAAATCACGCTTGCTGTCTATCGACTGCCGAGACCCTTCCAGTAGTCCTTGAGCTTGTCGAGGAATCCGTGCCGCACGGGGTGCGACTTCTTATCCCCTTCGAGCTCTCGAAGCTCTTCGAGGAGCTTCTTCGCCTTTCCGGAGAGCTTCTTCGGCGTCTCGATCTGCACTCGGACCATCTGGTGGCCCTTGCGGGAACCGTCGAGGCTCGGCAGGCCTTTGCCCTTGAGCCGGACGATATCACCACTCTGAATCCCCGCGGGGACGTTGACGCTGACCTTGCCGCCGAGGCTCGGCACCTCGAGGCTGGCGCCGAGCGCCGCGTCGCAGAAGGTCACGGGCACTTCGAGGACGACGTCGTTGCCGTCGCGCTCGAAGAAACGGTGCTTCTCGACGAAGACACGGCAGTAGAGATCGCCGGCGGGCCCACCGCCGGATCCTTCGTCGCCACGTCCGGTGTATCGAATCTGATTGCCGTCGTCGATCCCGGCTGGAACTTCGAGCTCTTCCGTCGAGCGATTCGGCACACAGCCATCACCGCGGCACTCACCGCAGTAATCGACGATGACCTTGCCCGCCCCGAGACACTTGGGACACGTCCGGCGCACCGTGAAGAATCCGCTCGACTGCTCGACCTGTCCGTAGCCAGCACACTGCACGCAAGCCTGCGGCTCCGTACCGGGCTTGGCACCGCTTCCCTTGCACGCTCCGCAAGAGGCGAGACGCTCGAGCTCGACCTCGCGCTTGTCCCCCGTCGCGACGTCTTCGAGTGTCAGATGGACGTCGACGTAAAGATCGCGACCGCGACGTGCACCACCACGCCCGCCCCGACTCCGATCACCGCCGCCGCCGAAGAGCCCGTCGAAGAGCGAGCCTTCGAAGATGTCGCTGAAGTGCGAGAAGATGTCGTTGACGTTCGAGAAGCCCTGCGAGTGGCCTCGCGACGACAGGCCGTCATGACCGTACTGGTCGTAGATCTGCCGCTTCTGCGGATCGCTGAGGACCTCGAAGGCTTCGGAGACCTCCTTGAACGCCTCCTCGGCGGCCGCATCCCCCGGATTCTTGTCCGGGTGATACTGGATGGCCTTCTGCCGATAAGCCTTCTTGATCTCCGAATCGTCGGCCGTTCGGGAGACCCCGAGGACTTCGTAGTAGTCCTTCTGCGACATTTGCGAGTTAGAACTCCCCATGCGATTCGGCGGTATGGGTTATCGAGAAGAATGACAAACCGCGACGCCTCATCTTCGGCGCACGCGGCCCCCCGACCGTACGGCACGTTCGATCTTGATCGAACGGCCAGAACGATTACCGGAAGGCTGCGCGCACGCGAGGAGCTCTCCCCTCACGTGAACCGTTCGACTCAGGTCACCGCGCCGTTTGCCGGCGTCGCGTCGTCCTCGAGATCGGTGACGAGCACGTTCGTCGTCAAATTGAGCCCCGCGATGCTCACCGCGTTCTGAAGCGCCGTCACCGCGACTTTCGCCGGATCGATGACGCCCGCCTTGATCAGATCGGTGTACTCGCCCGTCAGCGCGTTGAAGCCGACGCGGTTCTTGCGCTCGGCGACCTCGGCGACGACTTCGCCCGGATCGTAGCCGGCATTCTCGGAGATTCGACGGAGCGGCTCTTCGAGGGCCGCGCGCACGACCTCGACGCCGTACTCTTCATCGCCGCGAGCGCGAAGGCCCTCGATCGCGCCGAGCGCGCGGATGAACGCCGTTCCGCCACCGGGAACGATGCCTTCCTCGACGGCTGCGCGCGTCGCGTGCAGAGCGTCGGTCGCGCGGTCCTTGCGCTCCTTCATCTCGGTTTCGGTCATGCCGCCGATGTAGAGGACCGCGATGCCTCCGCCGAGCTTCGCCTTGCGCTCGGTGAACTTCTCCTTGTCGTACGTCGACGTCGTCTGCTCCATCTGGATGTTGATCTGCTCGATCCGCTCCTGGATGGCCTTCTCGTCGCCGCCGCCGTCGATGACCGTCGTCTTGTCCTTCGTGATCGTGACCTTCTTAGCCGTCCCGAGGTGATCGAGCGTCACGCCTTGAAGCCCGAGCCCGAGGTCCTCGGAGATGAACGTGCCGCCGGTCAGGATCGCCATGTCCTCCATCAGCGCCTTGCGACGATCACCGAAGCCCGGCGACTTGATCGCGACGACCTTGAGGACACCCTGGAGCTTGTTGACGACGAGCGCGGCGAGCGCTTCGCCTTCAACGTCCTCGGCGCAGATCACGAGGCCGCGACCGGTGGTCGAGACTTGCTCGAGGATCGGGACGAGCTCGTGGACGTTCGAGATCTTCTTCTCGAAGAAGAGGATGAACGGGTTCTCGTACTCGGCGCTCAGGGTCTTCGGGTCCGTCATGAAGTACGGCGACACGAAACCTTTGTCGAACTGCAGGCCCTGGACGACGTCGAGGTACGTCTCGGTGCCCTTGTTCTCCTCGATCGTGATGACGCCGTCGTTCGTGACGTTGTCCATCGCGTCGGCGAGGAGGTCGGCGATCTGCTGGTCCGAGTTGCTCGAGATGTACGCGACGTGGCGCACATCTTCGTTCGTCTTGACTGGAGCGGCGAGCTCGTAGATCGCGTCGATCGCCTTGTCGGAGGCCTTTTCCATGCCGCAACGCAGCGACGCAGGCATGACGCTCGCGGCGACATACTTGCGGCCTTCCTCGATCATCGCGGCGCCGAGCGTGATCGCGGTCGACGTGCCGTCACCTACGTCGTCGTTCGTCCGCGAGGCGACCTCGTTGAGGATCTTCGCGCCCATGTTCTCGAAGGGATCGGGGAGCTCGATCTCCTTCGAGACCGAGATGCCGTCCTTCGTCGTCACCGGGCTCGCGTAGGGCTTGTCAATGATGACGTTCTTACCCGAGGGACCGAGCGTGGCGCGCACGGCACGGGCGAGCGTCTGCATTCCGGTTCCGAGCTTCTGTCGGCTGTCGTTGTCGTAGAGAAGTTGCTTCGCCATGTTTCGTTCCTTGCTCGTAGACCGGATTACATTCCCATCATGCCGGGCATTCCGCCCATTC
>CAYZGY010000720.1:0-4521 GCA_964478085.1 uncultured Planctomycetia bacterium | reverse complement strand
TTTTGGTTCAGTTGACATGCAGTTTCACGGTGGGGCTGACATTCAGCGGCGCGTGCGGGCGACCGTCGCCGTTTCGAGAAAGGGCTTTTCCGGTCGGTAGACGCCGCCACAGGGTCAGCGCGCCGGGTCCGGTCGATCTCACGGGCTCCGTAACTTCATCTTCGGTGCCCGGCGACATGCGACTGTCGCTCGGATTCTCGGAATCTCCCGCGATCGTGCGATCGAGCCAACGTCCGAAGGCCTTACGGCGGCAGGCTCGGCGGATATGGATCGAGTCGAATCCGTAGAACTCGCGTTCGGTCGTCAGAAAATCGACTCCGAGCGCGTCCGCATCACGCGAGAGCGACGATTCGATCTCTTCGATCCGAGCTCGGCAATCCGCGTAGGTGAGGTTCCGGAACGGGAAGAGGATTCGCCTCGAGAGACCGAACTTCCAGGGTGCGAGATCGGTGACGCTCTCGACGGGCAACGAAGTGACGGAGATGGCTGTTTCCGACGCTCGGAGGGCCTCGATGCATTCCTCGACCCAGTCGAGGATCTCGTCACTCTTCGCGCCGTACCCGATGTCGTTGCCGATGTCGGTGACGAGAGCGCAACGCCTCGTCGGGGTGTCCGTCTCCGCCGCGCGTTCGAGTGCCTCGAAGACGCCACAACTGCGCAGGCTCGGGTATTTCCAGCCCAGCATTCCGGCGACGTTTCCGTAGGACCGACCCGGTCCGTGCGCGGTGTGCAGGTCGAGCTTTGATGAGTGGAATCGCGAGGCGAGATGCTCGACAATCTCGGGGAGCGCGAGCCAAACGTTACTCGCGCCAAGCACGGCGAGAACTGTCCTCTCAGCATTCGGGCGGTCTGAATCCATTCCGCAATCGATCGTATCACGATGGCCAAGAACAAACCTCTTTTGTCAGATTCTGAACGTCTGAGCGTCAATCAAGCGATCTCGGCCGCCGAGCGTCGAACTGCCGCGGAGATCGTTCCGGCGGTCGCTCGAGCGTCGGGTCGCTACGATCGCCCCGAGGACATCGTCGGCCTCTGGATCGGAATCCTCGCCTGCGGCGTCACCTGGTACCTGTTTCAAGATGCGAGCCATGGCGGCGGTTGGAGCACCGTTCCCGAGATTCGCGTGGGCTTCTGGATCTTCGTGGTGCTGCTCGTCGTCGGGTTCATCGTCGGAGCGGTTCTCGCGGACCGCATGCGATGGTTGAGGCGGCTGTTCACGTCGGCGCGCGAGATGGATCAGGAGACGGTCGCACGCGCAAAGACGGTCTTTTACGATCGCCGAGTGCACCGAACGAGAAAGGCGTCGGGTGTCCTGCTCTACGTCTCGATTTACGAGCGACGTGTCGTGATTCTGGCGGACGATTCCGTCCGGGAACAGCTCAGCGAGCGCAGTCTCGAAGAGGCCCAGGACGAAGCGCTCGCCGGGCTCCAGGGCGGCAGCATCGCGGACGGATTGCGACGCGGCATCGATCGACTCGGACAGCTTCTCGAGGTAGCGTTGCCCGCGGGCGCGGATGATGAGAACGAGGTATTCAACGAGATCGTCTTGATCGATTGAGTTTCCATGCGCTGGATGCGCATCAACGATGCGCATGAACTGGATGCTGAGGGCGATTCTGCTGCTGAAGGTCGGCGGATGTCGAGATGACGTCACGACGCGGCGATGCGCCGCGTGGCTCGATCTCCGCGTCGACCCGGAGGAACCGGGTCGACAACTACGCTCGAGCTCGCTTTTGCGGGCTGGTAGGGTCGAGTTCCTGTTAGCCGAGCTGCGGTGTAGGCCGATCTCGACTTCAAGTGGCGGAAAGGGGGCTCATGTTTTCGGCCGAACTGCCGAGGGAAAAGTAATTCGCCGAGCGCTTCACGCGCTTCGTTTCTTTCGAATAGCTATGCGCACGGAGCCGTTATCGGCATTTCACCAGAGGTTTCACGATGAACCGTTCGACTCTGTTTAGCTTTCCTGCCGTTGTCCTTGTCTTGCTCGCGATCGTGTCGGGACCACGGGCGATGGCCGACGAAGGCATGTGGCTCTTCAACCAGCTTCCGAAAAAACACCTCAAGGACAAGCACGGCTTCGAGGTGACGGACGCTTGGGCGAAGCATCTGATGCGCTCCTCGGCGAGGCTCTCCTCGGGTGGTTCGGGTTCGCTCCTCTCGTCGAACGGTCTCGTGATGACGAATCACCACGTCGTCTCGAGTCTTCTTTCGCAGCTCAGCTCGGAGACGACGAACTACATTCAGGACGGCTACTTCGCGCGTAGCCTCGAGGAAGAGAAGCGCTGCCCGAACACGCACATCGATGTCTTGCAGGAGATCGTCGATGTCACCGCTCGCGTCAACGAGAAGGTGACGGACGAGATGGATCCGGGCTCGGCGCAGAAGGCTCGCCTCGCGCAGATCGGGCTCATCGAGAAAGAGTCCAAAGAGAAGACGGGTCTCCACAGCGAGGTCGTCACGCTCTACCGCGGTGGGCGCTATCACCTCTACCGCTACAAGCGCTACGACGACGTGCGCATGGTCTTCGCACCGGAGACGTCGATCGCGTACTTCGGTGGAGACGCGCGCAACTTCGAGTTTCCGCGTCACTGCCTCGACGTCGCGTTCGTGCGAGTCTACGAGGACGACAAGCCCGCGAAGGTGAAGCACTTTCTCAAGTGGAGCGAAAAGGGCGTTTCGCAAGGTGATCTGGTCTTCGTTTCGGGTCATCCGGGGCGTACGTCCCGACTCAACACCGTCGATCACTTGCGCTTCCTGCGCGACGTCGCCTATCCGTCGTACCTCGAGATCGTCTACCGTCGCGAGATTGCGTTGCAGCAGTTCAGTCAGCGAAACGCGGAAAGCAAGCGACGCGCGAAGAACGACCTCTTCGGCATTCAGAACAGCCGCAAGGCGATTCGCGGAATGCTCGGCGGTCTGCAGGACCCGAATGTTCTGCAGACGAAGCTGAACGAGGAGCGCGCTCTTCAAGCCGCGATCGCGAAGAACCCGAATCTCGGCGCTTCCCTCGAAGACTGGGAGAACATTCGATTCGCGATGCAGGCGTCGCGCGACTTGCGTGACGACTACAACTACCTCGAGGGCGGTCGCTCGTTTTGGACGACGCTCTTCAGTAAGGCCCGAGGTCTCGTGCGTTTTGCCGAGGAAACCGCGAAGCCGAACGGCGATCGTCTTCCCGAGTTTCACGAGGCGTCCTTGCCGCAGGTCAAGCGATCGATTCTCTCGCGAGCTCCGATCTACGCCGATCTCGAGACCGCGAAGCTTCGCGACTCGCTCGGAAATTTCGCGGATACCTACGGGAACGAGCATCCACTCGTTCAGCTCGTGCTCGATGGTAAATCCCCTGCGGATCGCGCGTATGAGCTCGTCTCCGGAACGAAGCTCATCGAGGTCGATGCTCGCCAGAAGCTGCTCGACGGTGGGGCGGAGGCGATTGATGCATCGAAGGACCCGATGATTCTTCTCGCGCGCAGCATCGACAAGATCTCGCGTGGTGCACGCACCAAGTTCGAGGACCTCGTCGTCGGGCTTCGTCGCGACGCCTACGCGAACATCGCCGACGCGAAGTTCGGTGTCACCGGGACGGGTGTCTATCCCGACGCGACGTTTACGCTGCGTCTCGCCTTCGGTCTCGTGGACGGTTGGGACGAAGAGGGAACGAAGATCCCGTTCCATACGACCATCGGCGGGGCCTTCGAAGACAGTAAGGCTGCGAAGAACGAAGAGCCGTACAACCTTCCGAAGACCTGGCTCGACAAGGCCGTCTCGATCGACAAGTCGGTCCCCTTCAACTTTGTCGCCACTCCGGACATTATCGGCGGCAATTCGGGAAGCCCCGTCGTCAACCGCAAGGGCGAGGTCGTCGGACTCATCTTCGACGGCAACATCCACGGACTCGTGCTCGATGTCGTCTACACCGACGAGCGTGCGCGCGCCGTTTCGGTCAACTCGGAGGCGATCCTCGAATCTTTACGATCGGTCTACGACATCAAGCGCATCGTCGCAGAGATTTCTGGGAACTGATCGCTCTCCGTTCCCGACGAGCGTTCGACAAGAAGGATCATTCGCTAACTGATATGCTGGTGGGAGGGGAGACATCGTCCCTCTGGCTGAGGAAAGAGGAAGAAGGGTCTCGGTATCTCACGCGTGCACTGATCGTCGAAGACAACGCGACGTCCCGAATGGTCCTCGAGAAGGTTCTCTCGGAGTTTGCCGACTGCCAGACCGCGGCCAGCGGCCTCGACTCGGTCGCTTCGTTAGAGTCGGGTCTTTCGAGCGACCAGAACTTCCATCTCGTCTGTCTCGATATCGATCTTCCCGACATGGACGGTCACGCCGTTCTTCAGCAGCTGCGTGATATCGAAGATTTGCACGGTGTCGCGGGCCTCAAGGGAGTGAAGGTCGTGATGACGACTTCGCTCAAGGACGCGAAGAATGTTCTCGGTGCGTTCCGCGCGGGGTGCGAAGGCTACGTCGTCAAGCCCGTCGATCGCGAGAAGATCGTCGAGCAGCTTCTCGAGCTCG
>CAYZGY010000719.1:0-4530 GCA_964478085.1 uncultured Planctomycetia bacterium | reverse complement strand
GCTCCCGACCTTGGCGTTGAGTTTCTTGATGAACTACTGGCAGTCCTCCCAACTGACCCGCTCAACGGGATTCTCAGCACCCTTGAACCGGCTCGGGTTGCCGCCCATCACGGCTTCCCACTGCGCCTGGGTCACTTCGTAAGCACCCAGATAGAAAGGCCGGGTGATCTTCACCTTGTGGGCCGGCCTGCTCTCCTTGTCACCCATCGTGAACTCGCCGGCCGGGATCATGACCATATCGAGCTTCACGCCACCACCGAGGTCCACCGCAAGCTTCTTCCGCGGCTCATCGCCCTCGCTGGCGGCAGCTCTCAGGGCGGCGAGAATCACGACGGGCCAAACGGACCAGTTTCTCATGCGATGTTCTTCCGAAGCAGATCTGTCGGCCACGAAACGCGCCGTAGATCGTAACGGTCGATAGGCTTAGGATCGAGACAGCAAGACTGGATTACGAAAGTACGACGCTCCCGATGACCTCGCCCCCTGTATTCCGATTCGACAATAGCTACTTCGCCGAGCTCGAGGGGCTCTACGCTCCGTGGAACGGTGCCGAGGTGCCGGACCCGACCATCGTGAAACTCAATCGCGAGCTCGCGCACGAGCTGGGCATCGATGCGGAGCGAATCGACAGCCCCGTGGGCGCCGCCTTTCTCGCGGGGAGCGAATCTCCCGAGGGTGCCGCTCCGCTCGCACAAGCCTATGCGGGGCATCAATTCGGCGCTTTCGTTCCGCAGCTCGGCGACGGTCGTGCATTGCTCGTCGGAGAGCTCATCGATCGCAACGGACAGCGACGCGACCTTCACCTCAAGGGGTCGGGCCGCACTCCGTTCTCGCGTGGAGGTGATGGAAAAGCCGTGCTCGGCCCCGTTCTGCGCGAGTACCTCATCGGCGAGTTCATGCACGCGGTCGGTGTCCCCACGACGCGATCCCTTGCCGCCGTCACTACCGGTGAGCTCGTCCTGCGCGAAGGGCCACAGCCAGGCGCAGTACTAGCGCGCGTTGCGTCGAGTCATATCCGCGTAGGCACCTTTCAGCTCTTCGCCGCACGAGGCGACGACGAGAAGCTCGGTCGACTGGCTGACTACACCATTCGGCGACACGATCCGCACTTGGCAGAGAGCGAGGAGCCTTATCTGCAGCTCCTGCGCGCACTGATCGATCGTCAGGCCTCGCTGGTAGCCAAGTGGATGGGCCTGGGCTTCGTCCACGGTGTCATGAACACCGACAACACGACGATCTCGGGTGAGACGATCGACTACGGCCCGTGCGCCTTCATCGACCGTTTCGATCCATCGGCAGTGTTCAGCTCCATCGACCGGCACGGGCGCTACGCCTACGCACAACAGCCGCAGATCGCGCAGTGGAATCTCGCACGCTTCGCGGAGACGCTTCTGAAACTGATCGACCCCACGAACACGGAGCAGGCGATCGCCTCAGCCACCGCGGCTCTGGATGAGTATCCGCAAATCTACGAGCAGTACTGGTCAGGAGAGATGAGCGCAAAGCTCGGACTCGAGCGATTGGAGGCGACCGAGCACACACTGGTCGACGGCCTCTTGGACGGCATGGCAAAAAGCGGCGTCGACTTCACCCAGTTGTTTCGAAGCCTCAGCTCCGTGCTCCGCGGAGACGACGCGCACTTCGCCGAGCTGACCGGGAAAGATGAGGCGCTCGAAGAATGGAAGACTCGCTGGCTTGCCCGCCACGAAAGCGAAGAGACGGAAGCACTCGTGCGCGCCGATGACATGGACCGCGTCAACCCTGTCTACATCCCTCGTAATCACAAGGTCGAGGAAGCGCTTCAAGCGGCGACGGCTGGGGACCTTGCCCCCTTCGAGGTCCTCCACGGGCTGCTCGATGACCCCTACACGGCGGTCGACGGTCGCGACGACTACGCGGAGCCCGCACCGAGCGATTTCGGCTGCTACACGACCTACTGCGGAACGTGAGCTCGCTAAGTGCTCGCGTTCAGAGATGCTTGTGCAAATCGCGCGAGTGGATTCGCCCGCTCGCGCGGCGCCCGAAGGAGGCGTTGCCGGAGGCGCACCGTCGACGCCAACTTCGAGGCAAACACACCGGACGGGTTGCTGGGCCTCCTGGTCGCGGCGATGTTCTCCGCTACGGCCGGCATGGTCAGTTCCCAGCTCAACGTCTTCGCCGGCTTACTGACCAATGACTTTCACAGGCCGCCACTAAACCCCAAGGCCTCGGAGAAAAAGCTCGTCTCGGCGGGGCGTTTCTTCACCGCCTTGATCGGGCTCCAGCTGATCGTGAAGACCGTTCTCGTGCCGTACCTGGGCGGAGCAGAAGACCTCATCACCACCATCAACGGAATGCTGGTCGTCCCACTCCTGGCACCCACCCTCTGGGGCATCTTCAACAAGAAGATCGGCATCCGCCACCTACTGATCGTCGCGATCACCAGCTTCCGAGTCGGCATGTTCCCGCGATTCGCGCATACCCTGGCTGACTCAGAAGGGTGATGCCTTGTGGCTCGTGAGGGAGACTGTTCTCGACAACAAGAAGATGGTCGAGCTCTTCAACGGCGTCCTGCTCCCGGTCTGCATGCTCCGTCTTCTTCGAGCTCAGCCTGCGAGCGAGAGATGCGGGTGCGGACAAACTGGATGCGAAATGCAACGAATCCGTTGCCGACATCGCCACCGCCGAACAAGAACACGCCTTCGACCCCGACCCCACGCCGATGGTCCTGTTCAGTGTGCTCATCCTGGGCAGCTGGATGCTCCTCATCAGCATCCGCGAGCCGGAAGAGCGCGCTCTGCTTCTCTCCGTGGAAACCGTCTTACTCGTCCTGGAAGCCACTATCGAAGTCTTCATCCGAAGGAGTTTGTTTCCTCGACATCTGTTTCACCAGAAACTGATAATGACGGTCATGCCTCGGAAACGCCAGACAGTCGAGAAGTTCATCGGCGGGTGGATGCGGGTCGTATCGGACGCCGCATCGCAATCGTTCGCACGCCGCCTCCGCGACAGCGATGTCACCGTCGCCGAGTTCGTCCTCCTCCGGATTCTCCTTCACAGCGACGAGGCGCTGTTCCCTGGTGAGCTCAGTCGAAGCACAGGGCTCAGCAAGGGAGCCGTCTCCAAGCTGCTCGATCGAGCCGTTCGTGACGGGGTCGTTCAGCGGACCGAATCCCGGCAGGACCGTCGCTACCAGGAGGTGCGCCTGACAAGGAAGGGAAGGAACCTCGTGCCGAGGCTCGAGAAGCTCGCCCAAGAAAACGACGACGAGTACTTCTCTTGCCTGACGAAGTCAGAGCGAGACTCCCTCGTGAGAATTCTGGAGAAGGTCTCAGAAAGCTGCGAAGTGCGCGACATGCCGGCCGATTGACAGCCCTCCTTTGGCGATCGAATTTCCCCTCTACAACCCCACGAACACGAGTCCCCGATGAATCTCCCAAGTCTGCCTAGGAAGGAGCGCGAGCTCCACAACCACCACTTCGACTCGACGATCTGGAACGACCTCGAGTTCCGGGACGACGACATCATCATCGCGACCTACGCGAAATCCGGGACGACCTGGATGCAGCAGATCATCGGGCAGCTCCTCTTCGACGGTGCCGCTGACCTCGAAGTGGCGGAGATGTCTCCGTGGGTGGACCTTCGTGTCCCCCCCAAGGAGGTCAAGCTCCCCGTGGTAGAGGCGCAAACCCACCGTCGTTTTCTGAAGACTCACCTCCCCGTCGATGCACTGCGGTTCTCCGAGAAGGCGAAGTACATCTACATCGGGCGCGACGCTCGCGACGTGGTCTGGAGTCTCTACAACCACCACTCGAACGCCAATCAGCTCTGGTACGAAGCGCTGAACGATACGCCGGGACGTGTCGGGCCTCCCATCGAGCCGCCTCCCGCAGACATCCGGCAGTACTGGTCGGACTGGTTCGAGCGAGACGGATTCCCCTTCTGGCCGTTTTGGGAGAACGTCCGCAGCTGGTGGGAGATCCGCGAGCTCCCGAACGTGCTCTTCGTGCACTTCGCTGATCTCAAACGGGACATGCCGGCGGAGATCCGCCGTGTCGCCGGCTTCCTCGAGATCCCCATCGACGACGACGTCTGGCCCGCGGTCCTCGAGCACTGCTCCTTCGAGTGGATGAAGAAGAACGCGACCATGAGCGTCCCTCTCGGTGGAGCCTTCTGGGACGCCGGCGCCGAGGTGTTCATCAACAAGGGCGTCAACGGTCGCTGGACCGAAACGCTCTCCTCCGACGAGTGCGAGGCCTACGAGCGACGGGCCGAGGCGGAGCTGGGACCGGAGTGCGCCCGCTGGCTCGCTCAGGGAAGGCTCTGAATCCTCTCCGGAGACTCTTCGTCACAGGCCGCATCAAGTCAGACCGAATCCTCGAGCGCGGAACGAGGACGCTCGCTCAGACCAGGATGCTCTTGACCACCTTGCCGTGCACATCGGTGAGCCGATAGTCACGGCCCTGAAAGCGGTACGTGAGCCGCTCATGGTCGATCCCCAGACAGTGCAGGATCGTCGCATGGAAATCGTGCACATGGACGGGGTTGTTC
>CAYZGY010000718.1:0-4535 GCA_964478085.1 uncultured Planctomycetia bacterium | reverse complement strand
CCGGTCATGTGCTCGATGCGCGAGAGATCGAGATTCTCCGCACCTGGATCGACGCTGGTGCTGAGTTCGAATCGCACTGGGCCTTCACGCCACCGGTCCGGCCGACGCTGCCCGCAGTCGGAGGAAGCGAGTGGGTTCGCAATTCGATCGATCGATTCATCCGCGCGCGTCAAGAGAGGGCCGGTGTTCGTCCCAGTGCCCGCGCTGACCTGCGCATGCTCGTTCGTCGCATCTACCACAGCCTGATCGGTCTTCCGCCCGAGCCCGAAGTCGTCGAGAAGTTCGTCGCCGACGCGACGAAGGACTTCGACCAGGCTTACGACGCGCTGGTCGATCGTCTCCTCGCGGATTCGGGCTACGGAGAGCGTTGGGCACGCCACTGGCTCGACCTCGCGCGCTTCGCCGAGAGCAACGGCTACGCGTTCGATGGGGACCGACCGAACGCGTATCACTATCGGGATTTTGTCATCCGAGCGTGGAATGACGACATTCCCTACGACGAGTTCGTCAAGCTACAGATCGCGGGCGACCTTCTTCGCCCGGGAGATCTCGACGCGATCGCTGCGACCGGATTCGGCGTTGCGGGACCGTACACGACGCAGCAGACGATGAAGGAGCGCGAGCGCAGTCGCTACGAGCAGCTCGACGACATCGTTCACACGATCGGCACGTCGATGCTCGGTCTGACGATCGGCTGCGCGCGGTGTCACACGCACAAGTACGATCCGGTCCCGGTGCACGACTACTACGAGATGGTCTCGTGCTTCAAGGAGGTCGGCTTCACGAACGCCGGTATTCCGCAGGATCCGAAGGAGTTTCAGCAGAAGAAGGCGGCCTTCGACGCGGACCTTGCCAAGCTCGTCGCGATGCGGGCGGAGTACGAGAAGGAAGAGCTCCACGGAAAGTTCGTGGCGTGGCACAAGAATCGTCCCGAGCAGGTCGGTCCTCCTTTCTTCGGTCCCTGGTATCACGCCGGGCCGTTTCCGTCGGCGAATTTCGACAAGGCCTTCGACGAGAAGTTCGCGCCGGAGGACGGAGTCGATCTCCAGGCGAAGTACCTCGACGGAAAGATCAAGTGGACGAAGCAGGAAGGCTGGAAGGACGGAAACGTCTACAACCCGTTCAACGCCGCCAACGCTTCGAACTACCTCTATCGAGTCGTCGAGTCGAGCGGAGTTCAGAAGATCCTGCTCTCGCTCGGTCGGGATGACGCGATCCGCGTGCGCGTGAACGGCGTCGAGGTGCACGCCAAGAAGGCTCCTGGTGGAGCCGCGGCGAATCAGGATCAGGTCGAGATCGGCCTGCGAAAGGGTCGCAACGAGATCCTCGTGAAGATCACGAACGCGAGCGGACCGTCGGGATTCTACTTCAAGCCTTCATCGGCCGGGCCACCCCCGGACGTGCTCGCGATCTTCAAGCTTCCGATCGACAAGCTCACGGCCGAGCAGCGCACGAAGGCGCATGGCTGGTACCGGACGATCGACGAAGGCTGGAAGAAGCTCGACGGCCAGGTTCGTGAGTTCCAGAGCAAGGAACCGAAGCCCGCGGTGACGAACGTCTTCTCGGCGAGGGTTCGAGGTTCGACGTACGGATTTGGTGGTGACACCTACAAGGTCTACCACCTCGCGCGTGGCAATCCCGCGAACAAGCGTGGCGAGGCAGCGCCCGGATTCCTGCGCGTCCTGATGAAAGGCGAGACGAAGGCGAGTCACTGGCTCGCCGCTGAGGAGAAGGAGAAAGCTCCCTCGCAGCGCGTGGCACTCGCGAACTGGCTCACCGACCAAGACGCCGGCGCGGGGCACCTTCTCGCGCGTGTGATCGTCAACCGGCTCTGGTTCCAGCACTTCGGCCGCGGCATCGTCATGACGCCGAGCGACTTCGGCACACGCGGCGAGCGGCCTTCGCATCCCGAGCTGCTCGATTGGCTCGCGAGCGAGCTGATACGCGGAGATTGGAAGCTCAAGCCGATCCAGCGCACGATCGTCACGAGCGCGACGTACCTTCAGTCGTGCGAAGGCTCTGAGGACCGCAAGAAGATCGACCCGGACAATCGACTGTTCTGGCGTCGCGAGCCCCGCCGACACGACGCCGAGACATTGCGAGATGCCCTCCTTGCGGTGAGTGGCTCGCTCGATCGTACTGCGTTCGGAAAGGGTTCCCTCGACGAGAGGAACGCGCGTCGAAGCGTCTATCTGACCGTCAAACGGAGCCGTCTGATTCCGTTCCTCCAGCTTTTCGACGCGCCTGACACGATGCAGAGTGTCGGTCAACGTCAAGAGAGCACGGTCGCGCCGCAGGCGCTCGCGATGCTCAACTCGCCGTTCGTTCGATCACTCGCGACGAAGCTCGCGAATCGCCTCGAGGCGGGCGGCGCCAAAACTCCGGAGGCTCTCGTCGACGCGGCGTACCGTCATGCTTTTGCGCGTCCGCCGAGCGCTGACGAGGAGTCTTCGATGGTCGCCTTCGTCAGCGGGCAAACGAAGATGTACGGTGGCGATGCTGCCGCGGCCAAGAAGGCGGCGTACGACTTCTGCCATGTCGTCCTCTGCATGAACGAATTCATCTACATCGACTGAAACGACGAGATCCGATGAGAAAGAACACCGAGATGAAGGCTCGAGACACCGACCTGAATCAGCTGAGCACCTGGACGCGACGTCGGTTCCTCGCCAAGGCCGGAATGGGCTGCGGATCGGTCGCCCTCGCGACGCTTCTCCACGACGAAGGCGTCTTGCGCGCGACGGAGGCGGTTTCGGACAATCCTCTCGTTTCGCGAACGGGTCACTTCGAGCCGAAGGCGAAGTCGGTCATCTGGCTCTTCCAGACCGGCAGTCCGTCACAGGTCGACACGTTCGACTACAAGCCGACGCTGCAAAAGCGAAACGGGATGAAGCTCGCCGGCGCCGATCCAAAGACCGGCTTTTTCACGACGAGCGGGAAGTGCCTCAAGTCGCCGTTCGAGTTTCAGCGACACGGCGAGAGCGGTGCGTGGGTCTCGGAGATCTTTCCGAACCTTGCGAAGTACGTCGACGACATGGCGTTCATCTACTCGTGCTACTCCGAGTCGAACAACCACACGCCTGCGATGCTCGAGCGTACGGGTGGCATGGTTCGTCAGGGCTTTCCGAGTATGGGCTCATGGGTGACGTACGGGCTCGGTAGCGAGAATAACGACCTTCCCGCGTTCGTCGTCATGCACGGGACGAAGCCGCGCGGCGCCGATCCGATCTGGTCAGCGGGTTTCTTGCCGTCGGTCTACCAAGCGACCGCTCTCGACCCGCGACAGGCGAAGCCGATCGCCAACCTCGAGCGGCCTCAGGAGCTCAGCGGCGTGCAGCAGCGCTCCTTGCTCGACGCGCTGCGTCGTGAGAATCAGCGCCACGCCGAGGAGCGCCCCTTCGATCGCGACCTCAACGCTCGTCTCGAGTCCTTCGAGCTCGCCTATCGCATGCAGGCGGCGGCACCGGAGGCGTTCGACGTCTCGAGCGAGCCGAAGTACCTGCAGGAGGCGTACGGGCTGGACCGCAAGGAATCGAAGGACTACGGACGGCAGTGCCTCGTCGCTCGCCGTCTGATCGAGCGTGGCGTTCGATTTGTCCAGGTTTTCGCGTCGTGTCCGAACGTTCCCGGTGGCGCCGTTCTCGACGTCCCCTGGGACGGACACAACGACATCAACGGAAACCACCGTGCCTGCGGGGCGACGGTCGACGGTCCGACGGCGGCTTTGCTTTCGGATCTGCGCACGCGTGGCCTACTCGACGACACGCTCGTCATCTGGGGAGGAGAGTTCGGTCGCACGTCCGATTCGCAGGACCGCGGCGGGCGTGATCACAACCCGCACGCTTTCACGACGTGGATGGCCGGTGGAGGAGTGCGTGGTGGCGTTCAGTACGGCAAGTCCGACGAGTTCGGCTACAAGGCCATCGAGAATCGCGTCAACGCGCATGACTTCCACGCGACCGTTCTTCACCTTCTCGGGCTCGATCACACGAAGCTGACGTACCGCTTCAACGGACGCGATTTCCGCCTGACGGACGTCGAGGGCGAAGTCCTTCGCGACATTCTCGCGTGAGGCGGATGGCAGCTTTCCGAATCGCGGCTCTTCCCGGGTCGGTTCAGCTTTCGACGGGCGAGCGCGTACCTCGAAGATCGAGTTCGCGACGCCGGAGACATCATCTGGGCCGACGCCGGGCTCGCAGCGATGACGCTCGGTGTCGACTTTCAGGTAACCGACGTGCTCCATTCGGGTCTGCGCGCGACGATGGGCGGCTCGGCACGTTGGGGGTGGAAGCGGCGGTCCTTCGCATCTTGGTTCGAGGGCGGGAACTCGTTCCTCTGGTACCGCTCCGCCAAGACGAGCTACCTGACGAGCAAGGGCTGCGTCGTACTGTGAGACGACAAGCTCTGGAACTTCGTTCGAAACTCGGAGAAGTACGCGGCGGTCTTCTCGGCGAACCGCGTCGGACCGAGTTTTCATGCGCTGGACGCGCTCAACGATGCGCATGAACTGGATGCTCAGGACGATTCAGGTGCCG
>CAYZGY010000717.1:0-4535 GCA_964478085.1 uncultured Planctomycetia bacterium | reverse complement strand
CACGATCACGCCGGTCCGCCGCCACATTTCGAGGAACTCGTCGTGGCTGTACCGGCCTCGCCCCTTCATCGGGGCGCCGACGACGACCGCGTCGTCGGTCACCGCGAGGATGGTCACGTAGTGGTCGACGAGAAACGTGAGCTTGACGATCGCGATCGGAATGCCGTCCACGGCACGCAGCTCGTCGAGGCTCTCGAAGTGGCGGTAGGTGCACGAGACGCCTTTCTCGGAAAACTTCGACTCGATCGCCCAGCAGAGGAGATCGGGGTACGTTCCCGTGATGGGCGTCGTGTACGCAGCGCGGTGACGGCCGCGGCCGGTCCGCAGGTGTTGTCGTTCGGTTGGTGGCAGATCTCGTTCTCGTCGACGAGGTAGTCGAGGTTCTCGTGATGCTCGCGCAGGACCGCCGGAAGGAGCACGGGACTGATCGAGGTGTAGAGAACGATCACGATCATGAAGAGCCAAACGAGCCTCTTCTGCCGTTCGTTCTCGAGGTGACGAACCGGCGTGATCAGAAGAATCGTGAGGGCCATCCCGATGCCGATGAACTGCACACGACCGTGCATCAGCCATGAGAAAGGAGGGATGAACGCGTACTCGGGAAAGCGCCGAGCGACGCCGAAGGCGATGACCACGATCAGTGGTAGGACGAACCCGATACCCCACCAGGGAGTCGGCAGTCGCGAGATCCCACGGGCGAGAAAGACGCTCCCGACGACGAGCAGGAGAACGAGGAGCGTCTCGAGATAGGGCATGAGCCGGCCTTTTGCGTGTGGTTCGTGTGGTCCGGGCGCCGTGCCCGACTTATCGGTTCTCAGAGAACTATTGTGAAACGAAACCCAGGTCGGCGACAATTTTCAGCTGCAGAGAACAGGTTTTCGAACGGAGAGGTGACCCGCATGCTGAGCTTGACCGACGGGCGGTCCGACCGGAACTGCGAAGGCTTCAGTCGACGCGATTTTCTGCGCATCGGCGCGCTGCCCGCGTTGGCGGGAGGTCTGACGCTTTCCGATCTCTTCGCTGTCAAGGCACGTGCGGCCGAGTCCGGCATCGCCGTCAAGGATCGCTCGATCGTCTACCTCTTTCTCCAGGGCGGGCCGCCGCATATCGAGTGCTTCGACCCGAAGATGACGGCGCCGCTCGAGATCCGCAGCATCTTCGGAGAGGTGCCGACGGTCCATCCTGGCATCACCTTCGGGGGGACCTTCCCGAAGCTCGCGAAGCTCGCGCACAAGTTCTCGATCGTGCGATCGTACGGCTCGAAGAATTCGGGTCATACCTACCGAGAGGTCGCCAGCGCGAGGAACCCGCTCAAGGCGACGATGAGCTCCCTCTACGCCCGCATCGTCGGCATCAGCAATCCGCAGACGGCTCTACCGACGAACGTTCTCATCAAGCCCGAGGCGCTCGAGCCGGGGCTGAAGCTCGGTCACAACTTCGAGACCGGTGCGCTGCCGACGCTCACCGATCCGGGCTCGCTCGGGGACGCCTACCGGGCCTTCGATCCGGCGGGTGGGGGCACTGTGAAGGAGAACATGGAGCTTCGCATCGCGCAGTCGCGATTCGATGACCGATGCGAGCTCTTGACGCGACTCGACAAGATCCGACGCACGGCTGATGAGACAGACGTGCTCTCGAATGTCGATCGTTATCGCCGCCAAGCCTTCGACGTCATCACGAGCGGAGCGTCGAAGGCCTTCGATCTCTCGACGGAAGACCCGCGCGTCATCGCGCGCTACGACACGAGCCACCTCTTCACGAACAAGGAGGTCCAGCGCTGGGGCGACATGCGCCGCTCGACCAACTTGCTCGGCAAGCAGATGCTGATGGCACGACGTCTCTGCGAAGCCGGCTGCGGCTTCGTCACCGTGTCGGATTGCGGTTGGGACTTTCACTCGAACGGAAACAGCCCGAAGGGGCTCGGCGGCATGAAGTGGCTCGGGCCGCAGGTCGATCACGCGGTCGCCGCGTTCATCGAGGACGTGGAGGAACGCGGGCTCCAGGACAAGATCCTCCTCGTCGTCACGGGTGAGATGGGCCGCACGCCGCGTATTAACGGCAACGGCGGTCGCGACCACTACGGCGAGCTGACTCCGCTGCTGGTGTACGGTGGCGGACTCAAGATGGGTCAGGTCATCGGACGCTCCGACCGCAACGCGACGAAACCCGCGACGCGGCGCTACGAGCCGAAGCACCTCCTCTCGACGATCATGCATTCGTTGTTCGATCTCGGGGAGCTGCGTGTCGATCCGCAGATGCCGCCCGACGTCATCGATGTCGTCACGGGCGGCGAGCCGATTCACGAGCTGATCTGAGCTCGACGAATCGAAAACGAACGAAGACAACCAGGAGAATGGAACCGTGAAACGTCGACAATTCTTGACGTCGACCGCGGCTGGCATCGGTTTGGCGGCGACTGGCAGAACTCGCTTGCTCTCGGCGGAGCGGCGCTACGATCCCGAGTTCGCGGATCTGAGGCCGAAGCGCGTCGGGCTCATCGGTTGCGGCTGGTACGGCAAGTGCGATCTCTTCCGCTTGATTCAGGTCGCGCCCGTCGAGGTCGTCTCGATCTGCGAGGTCGACAGCAAGATGCTCGCGGAAGCGGCCGATCTCATCGCGGCGCGCCAACCGTCGAAAAAAAAGCCGCGCACCTACGGCGACTATCGCAAGCTGCTGGCTGAGAAGGACCTCGACATCGTCCTCGTCGGCACGCCGGATCACTGGCACGCCTTGCCGATGATTGCGGCCGTCGAAGCCGGCGCCGACGTCTACGTGCAGAAGCCGATCAGTGTCGACATCGTCGAGGGGCAGGCGATGCTCGAGGCCGCGCGCAAGCATGATCGCGTCGTGCAGGTCGGGACGCAGCGTCGCAGCACACCGCATCTGGCGGACGCGGTCGAGAAAGTCATCAAGGACGGCAAGCTCGGGAAGGTCGCGCACGTCGAGACGTACTGCTACTACCACATGCGGGCGCGCGGCAATCCTCCGGACACCGATCCTCCGGCCCACCTCGACTACGAGATGTGGACAGGACCCGCCCCGATGCGCCCGTACAACAAGCTCGTCCATCCGAGGCGCTGGCGAGCGTTCATGGAGTACGGCAACGGCATCGTCGGCGACATGTGCATCCACATGCTCGACATGGTTCGCTGGATGCTCGACCTGGGCGCGCCGAAGCGTGTCTCGTCATCAGGGGGCATCCTCGTCGACACGGGGAGCAAGGCGAACATCTCCGACACGCAGTCGGCGACCTTCGAGTTCGACGGTCTCAACGTCGTCTGGCAACACCGCTCGTGGGGTCACCCGGCCGACCCGAGCTACCCTTGGGGCGCGACGATCTACGGCGACAAGGGGACGCTCAAGGCGAGCGTTAACAAGTGGGAGTTCACGCCGCGTGGGAAGAAGAGCCCGACGATGAGCGGGACGGCGCTGATGGAGCTCGACAAGTTTCCGGAGGACAAGACCGAGAAGGACAACGAGCTTCATGTCGCGTCGGCGAATCGTGCACACCAGAAGGACTTCCTTCGCGCAATCGCGAATCGTGGCGATCCGACGAAGAACAAGCCGGTCGCCGACATCGAGCAGGGCCACATCTCGACGGCCGCGTGCATCCTCGCGAATATGTCGCTCGAGCTCGGTCGCTCTCTCACGTGGGACGAGAAGGCGCAGAAGGTCGTCGGCGACGCGGAAGCGAACGCGAAGCTGCGGCGTCCGTACCGTGCGCCGTGGAAGCACCCCGAGCCTTCGGCGTAAGGAGTCTTTCACGAGCTACAGGAGGACCGCCCGCTGCGTCTCCCGGGGGGAGGAGACGGCCGGGCGGGCGCTCGGGGGGGTGGCGGTCTATTCGTCTGCCGCCGTGGAGAAGGTCTGCTCGATCTCGGTCGAGTTGCCGTTCGAGCCGATGACCTCGAGCCCGAGCACGACGATCCTACCGGCGTCTTCGGCTTCTCCGAGGAAGTACTCTTGGCGGTACGCCATGCCGATCTCGGCGACCGCGGGCATGACGATGCCGGGTTTGGCGCCGTCCTCGCCGGACGTCACGGAGAGCACGAATCGAGCGCCGACGAGGGGCGTGCCCGGCATCAGGAGACCGGGCTGCGCGCCGTCGACTCCTGCCCGCCACGTCTCCTCCACGGACGACGTCTCTCCGTTCTCGATCTCCTCGACCTTCTCGCCGAACGCGAAGAGATCTCCCGTCTCCGCGTTCTAGCGCCAAGACCACCCAGTTTTTCCCGAAGGCGAATAACGACTTCCTACCCGCGGAGGTTCCGCGACCGTAGGTCGACTTGGCGGAGTCGAAGTGCATGTTCGCGCCGAAGAGGTGCGCGCCACTCCTGTGGCAGAGAGTGTCATCAACGATCGCAGTGGCTCGCGAAGGAAGGTGACGCAGCAGAAGCAACACGGCCACGCGTGCCAAAGAGTCTGTCGCCCACGCTTGGCGAGCTTCTCCTGGAGCGCGGAGATCTTCTCCTCCTCCGCCTTCTTCTGTCGCTTCGCTCGGCCCTGGGGCTCGAGCGCCGCCGCGGCGTTCTCGA